>CAZBGG010000159.1:0-3409 GCA_964491305.1 uncultured Methanosarcinales archaeon | reverse complement strand
ACATCGAGAACAAGTAGCAAGGGGGAGTTCGTATCATCAAAGCCGAAGGCTCATAGAGTTAAAGAAGAAAGGGGGAGTTTTGTCGTTAAAACATCAAAATTTATATATGACAGGTATTTCTTTATAAATAGGATGGACTTAAATGAATTTCAAACAAGAATACAGTTAATTGATAAAGCTCTTAAAAAATCTGGATGGGATGTAAAAAACCCTACTCAGGTAAGATCAGAGATAGATACTAAACAGTCCAATTTTTCAAATTTTGATTATAAAGAAGTTGCAGAAACTCTCAAGAATGATCTTGAAAGTAAATATGCTGATTATTTGCTCTTGGATAAAAAAGGAGCACCTTTGGCAATTATTGAAGCAAAAAGAACTTCTAAAGATCCTTACTTAACTGCAAAACAACAAGCAGAAGAATATGCAGAAGATATAAAGAAGCAAACAGGTAAAAATGTTTTTATTTTTTTGAGTAATGGAGAAACAATATACTTTTACAATTATCCTTATCAAAATCCAAGAGCAGTTATGGGTTTTCATTCTAGAGAGGATCTTGAAAAAATCCAATGGATAAATGAAAATAAACAGCCCATGCAAGGGATTGATGTTAGTGAGTCTGGAATTGTTGATCGACATATGTCCATAGAAGTTTCAAAAAGGGTTCTTGAGTCTATTAATAAAAATAAAAGAAAAGCGTTGATTGTGATGGCAACCGGAACTGGTAAAACCCGAGTTGCTATGGCAATTATAGATGTTCTTAAAAAATATAAATGGGTACGGAGAGTTTTGTTTGTTGCGGATAGAAAAAGTTTAAGAGATCAGGCAATGAACAAAGGATTTAAGCAATTCTTTCCTAATGAATCAAAGGATACAGTTTATTCTGGTTCTATCGACCATACTAAAAATCTATTTGTAACAACCATTCAAACAATGATGGAATGTTATGATCAATTTTCTCCAGGATTCTTTGATTTAATTATATCAGATGAAGCCCATAGAAGTATCTACAATAAATGGAAAGAAGTATTTACTTATTTCGATGCTATCCAAATAGGCTTAACTGCAACACCTAGGGAAGCTTTCAAAACAGATGATATGCGTGATACTTTTAGATTCTTTGATTGTGATGAAGATGCGCCAACTGCGATGTATGATTATGAAGATGCAGTTAATGACGGAGTACTTGTTGATTTTAAAAAACATATTTTTGGAGCTCAAACGAATTTCCAAGTTAAAGGTCTTAAGAGTGAAGATCTTACAGATAGCCAAAAAGATGAATTGCTTGGTAAAGGAGTTGATCCTGAAAACATAGATTTTGAAGGAACCAAGTTTGAAAAAAAGTTTGTTACAAAAGGAACAAACGAAGCAATCATGCAAGAGTTTTTTTTGAATGCTCAGACAGATCAATCAGGAACACTTCCTGCAAAGTCAATTATCTTTGCAATGACAAAAAAACATGCTCATAGGTTGCTGGAATCTTTTGAAAAACTATTTCCTGAACATGTCGGCTTAGCAGAAGTTATTGTGTCTGACAATTCCAGAGCCAAAGAGCTTATGGAAAAGTTTGAGAAGGAATCATACCCTCGTATTGCGATTTCAGTAGATATGATGGATACGGGTGTTGATGTTCCTGAAGTTTGCAATTTGGTATTTGCAAAACCTGTCTTTAGTAAGATTAAATTCTGGCAGATGCTTGGAAGAGGTACAAGATCAAATTCTGCTTGTGAACATGAAGAGTGGTTGCCTGAAGGAGAAAAAACTTATTTCAAGGTATTTGATTTTTGGAATAATTTTGATTTCTTTAATATGAAACCAGACGGTGTAAAAGCCTCAACAACAGAAGCAATAACTGTAAAAGTTTTTCGGACTCGGGTAGAGCAATTAAGACTACTTTCAAAACAAGATAGTACATATCGCGTAGAACAGGCAAAAGACATGATTCTCTCTGATATTAAGGAGTTGCCTACTGATTCTATGGTTTTGAGAGAAAAAGCATCGGATATAGAGAAAGCAAAGAGTTCTGATTTATATTCAAGAAAAGGTTTGGATCCTTATGAATTTTTGAACAAAAAAATCAGTCCTTTAATGAAATACAAATCAGCAAATTATGAAGAATTATCTTTTTTACATAAGTGTGAAAAATACAAGCTTGCTCTTCTTAATAGAAATGAAAAACTTAAAGAACGTTATTCAAAACTCATTTCTGAAGTTTTAGAAGAGATTCCTACAAACATCAATGAAGTTCAACAGAGAATCGATTCATATAATAAATTCTGTTCAATAGATTTCTGGAATGATCCTTCTTATGAGGATATAAACGAGCTTATTGATACAATGCTTCCTCTTGTGAAGTTCAGAGATAAAGAAAAAGTAGAACCAATAATTGTTGACCTTAGTGATGAAGTTATTCAGAGGAAGATAATTGAATTTGGTCCAAACAAAGAGCAGGATTATGTAAAAAATTATAGGGAAAAAGTCGAGAACAAAATTAAAGATCTGATTGATTCCCATCCAACAATTCAAAAAATAAAGAGAAAAGAACCTTTGTCTGAAGAAGATATAAATGAACTTGAGAAAACTCTTGATACTCCAGATATATATTTGAATAAAGAAGTACTGGGTAAATTTTATGCAGGAACTTTTGTTCAGTTTATTAAAGAAGTTCTTGGAATGTATAGTAAAGACTATGCAAAGGAAAAGATTAATGACATGTTTCAGCAATATATTGTTGAGAATAATAAGCAATACAATGCGAATCAATTGCGTTTCTTGGGGGTTCTGAAAACTGTTTTGATTGAAAAAGGCCATATTGACACAGATATGCTTTATGATCCGCCTTTTACTAATGTTGGTGATCCTATGGACTTATTCAGCGAATCTGAATTACAAGAATGGATTGATTTATGTCACAAAGCTGAAGCACAAGTGTAGACAAATACATATTTATTTGTAGACAAAAAAGCAGAAATATTTATAAATAAGTCAAGTTTAGTTCTTTGTATGGTTCAAAAAGAATGGAAAACAGTATCGGCACGAATTGATGAAGATGAGTTGAATGCTTTAGATATTTATTGTGAAAGAAAAGAAATCACACAAAATAAAGCAATTCGTGAAATGATCAATTCTGAGTTAAAAGAGATTCTTCATCCTGAAACCTTAAGCAAGTCAAAAGGAATTCCTAAAGTTGGAAAAAATGAGTTTTCTTATGATGCCGAATCTGATACTTTTGACTGGAATATAGATCTTGGGAGTGAAAATTATACTATTTGTGAGCATATGAGCCCTCTCTTTATTCAAGGGTTGATTAATAGCTTAGTAGATGCACAAAAAGAGCGAGATTCTATTCTGAAAAAAAGGAAAGGCAAAGTGACCTTTCCGGAAAAAATAACTGAATTCAAGGTGGAAAAAT
>CAZBGG010000158.1:0-3412 GCA_964491305.1 uncultured Methanosarcinales archaeon | reverse complement strand
ACATCTTTTTAAATTTTACTCCCATTTACCTGTTGATTGCAGCCGGATTTTTAATCAGAAATAAAAATAGAAAGTAGGGGATTGATGAAAATAATAAAGCGAAAGCAGCTGCCTGATTTTGACGAAGGCCTTCATCAAGAATTAGTTAACAGCGGATGGGTGCCATTAAAAGATCCCGGGAGCATAGCAGTTGCCATTATCCTATCCGTTCCTTTTATGGTCATCAACCTTTTCATTGCTATAATGGCCATAAGGGTCTTTTCTACCATATCATGGGAGGAATTCGGCTTCACCCCAGATTCGTTTTCCATAACCATCAATTTGGGTGGAATTTTGGCACTGATCCTTCTTGTTATATTTCATGAACTGCTCCATTTGATATTTATCCCGAACTTCATAGCGTCGAAAAAAACCTATGTGGGACTAACTTTACTTGGAGGTTTTGTGGTAACAGAAGAAGAGATCGAGAGAGCAAGGTTTATATTAATAACCCTGGCACCATTCCTTATAATATCTGTTATATTGCCGGTCATATTGGGCCTTTTCGGGTTATTAACTTCAGCTTTAAAACTTTTGATATTACTCAACGCAATGGCTTCGTCTGTGGACATGTTGAACCTTTTACTGGTCATTAAGCAAGTGCCCAACAAGGCTATGCTAAAAAATAACGGGTCGAAAACCTATTGGAAGACCCTATAAATTGTCACAGGCGAACTATGACAAAGTCAAACTTGAGTGTGGGGCTTTGTTGAGATAAGCGCGGGAAATATTTTTATTACCAACGTCATTATATTAAATAAATATATTTTATTAGATAGGAGAAAATCTAAATTGATAGAGGGAGGTATGTATATGGAATTAAGTGTTATCATGTTTGGGGGAGTTTTTACAATAGCATTGTGTGTTTATCTAATTAAAAAAAATCAGAAATGAGCTTGCTATTACAGTTTATGTACACTTGTATAGACCCTAGAGACTATCAAAGTAATGGTAAGCGTTAGTTGAATAATCGAGAAAGTAGAAGTAGATCATCTTGAAAATACAACTTCCGCACCCTTGTTTATATACAGGAAATATTTTTTAAGGTATTTAGCCTTTCCTGGTGGCCATAGTATTGTGTGTGTAGCCCTGTTAACCACCTGGCCGGAAATAGCTACTTTTTACCACAGCTGGCAGGTTAAGCGATTACATCTCTATCTTTTATTCTTGGAAGTAGTTTTATATTTTTGTCTTCCCACAAGGAAACTGCTGCTCGTTTGGCGAATTCAAAAGCAAAATTATATCAACCCCATTTCAACCATACAATGGGGCAAAGAAGAGGGAATTTTAAATGAAAAATAAACACCCTTATAGTTGTTTGAACCAATCTCAGCAAGTCAGCATGTTCATTGTTTTTTTGCCTCTGGCGATTCTGTTACTAATTTGCATGCAAATAATTGATCAACCTCTGCAAACCGAGGCCGCCCCCATGGGTATAGTATCTTTCCAGTTGGCCGGCAGCCTCAGCGAATCCCACTTGATAATGGAATCGTGGCAGAAACAGGGGCAAATGTATGCCGCCTTCAGTCTGGGTTTAGACTATCTGTTTATGTTGACCTATGCAGTTGCTTTTGGTTTGGCTTGTGTTCTGCTGGCCTCTAAGTTATTTTCTAAAGGTTCGCGTTTAGCAGACTTTGGTCCCATCCTGGCCTGGGGGGCTATTCTGGCAGCCCTGCTGGATGTTTTGGGGAACTACACCTTATGGCAACTACTAATAGGTTCGGATGCGGAGATATGGGCGATAATATCTTACTGGAGCGCCACTATTAAGTTTACCATCCTTACTGTAATTATCCTGTATCTTGTGGTGGGATTGATTTTGGCTGCACGGCCCAAAGCCTCAAGCAATTAGTGTCCACTTCCCTTTTTTAGTTTACAACCCTAACTTTTTACGGTTAAGACAAAAACGCCTGTAAGTTGACACCGGCACCGGGCCGACAAACTTACAGGCGTTGAAACATAAAATAAAGCTAATAAGTTTTCAAAAACAACTAATAATGTAGCCGAAGTTGTTTTATGAAGATTTTCGAAGGTTTTTGGGCATAGTTCACATGTATAATAACGGCTGTTATATTATACCTTTAGCAATTATCTACCTTCATTCAATTCTTGTGTTCGGTCTGGCTAAAGCCAACAGAGAATCCCGGACCTAACTATGGTAATGGTAAAATCCTATCCTCTCTTTTTATATATGAATCTTTTTTCTCTTCATCGTTTATTTTCAGATTGCTAAATTTAACCGGAATTCCTCTGCCTCGGTAGAAATTGGAGCTGTCTTGGATATGAAAATGCAGATGGGGTTCTGTTGAATGTCCTGAATTGCCACATTTGCCAATTACTTGTCCCCTTTTAACAAAATCCCCTTCTTTTACTTCAAAGCTTCCAGGTATAAAATGAGCCATAAAAGAGTACTCGTTATCCTCGTGTTTAATTATTAAAAAGTTCCCTCTAAAGTCTTTAGCCAAAAAGTCTAATGCCATTGTACCCGGACGTGGATAATCTCTAATACCATCTTTGATTTTTATTATTTTTCCATTTCCGGGAGATAAAATATATTTTCCATAACAAAAATAATCTTGGAGATTATCTCCATTATTTTTATGTCGTCTGTTGTTAGAATCAGCTACTACAAAATCATAAGCATACCGTTGATTGATAACATCCCATGAATGAGAATCTTTTTGCTCAATACCACCATTAACAACTAACCATTCTTCAGCAAATGGTAAAGTGTATGTTCCCTTTTGCTGAAATTCTTCGAGTTCCGATAAACGCATATTCCCCATCGTGTGCAAAATCATTTGTAACAATTGAAATGGATTTAAAAGCACTAGTATGGAAGAAATATAAAACTTAAAAAGAGTTTTCGTTTTTCCCGCTTTGGCAGCAGGTTTTGGCTGTGGAAAAGGCTCATTATCTTCATCTTCATGCTTATTGTTTTCGTCTTTAACACTCTCCCAAGAATTGTTCATTAGCAATATGAATACCCCGAGCAAAATAGCTACTGGTGCTAAAAAATTAAAATTGGGAAGTAATAAACCTAAAAAGTATATAGTTATCCCTATTAAACCTAATGTTTTAAATAAGAAGTTTGTATCTTTGACCCACGGCAGGGGTAGTGCCGTACAAATAAAAACTGTAATAAGGATTAGTCTAATTAAATTTACTAAACCCGGTGGTGTATCAATAATACTTTCTATTGCTATCAATATTACTAAAAGCACTAAAGTAGCATTTGATATATATTTTAAAATGGCAAATATAGATTTTCTATTAATGTGAGCAGCACCTTTCATTATTATAGATATAATAGATAAGAATTTGTTTTTCCGATGGTAAAATACTATCTGACGATTTAACATAAGTCAATCCA
>CAZBGG010000157.1:0-3419 GCA_964491305.1 uncultured Methanosarcinales archaeon | reverse complement strand
ATGTAAAAATAATTGCCGGTGAAGACGAGAGGGAGAATTACGGAGTCCCTGCATATCCGGAAAACATCGAGACATTCATTTCTGAAGAGCTATCACTGAAAAACCAAAACAGGCTTGAACTCTACAAAGGCCAATTTAGAGAACAAGAACAAATTGGAGAAAACAACTGGAAAGAGATTTTGGAAAATTCAAGAGATACGACGTATAAATCAGTCAATCCTCTTGTAAGGGATAGCGACACAGTTATCGTATATAATCTGTTGGCCCTACGTCATTATCATCCTGC
Source organism: uncultured Methanosarcinales archaeon (assembly GCA_964491305.1). GTDB lineage: Archaea > Nanobdellota > Nanobdellia > Woesearchaeales > DSVV01 > CAZBGG01. Next base: position 3,133 of record CAZBGG010000157.1, on the reverse strand, counting down.
AGGCTCTTTGGGACTTCAAGATGTTATCGCAAGCAATCCACAAATAAATTTTATTAGCCATGCAGCAGATCCAGACGATGAAAGGCCGGAAAAAATATCCCTCATACAAGAATTTGCAAAACCTTACATCAGTAGCATACAGGGGGAGTATTCAGGAGGACCATTAGATTACCACAATCTTTCCCATATTGTTCTCAACTCAGCGCAGGCAGATAATTTCAGGATGAATTATGGAATTGACAAGGTATTTACCATACCTGATTTTGTGGATATGCCAGAATCTGAAAAAAAAGGAGATATAGCAGACCTGATTGAAAGCCTCAATTCAAATAAATTAACTGGAAAAGAATCTATAAGTGAGTATGATAAGTTTTTTGTTTCTCCAGTGAGACCTATAAGGAGGAAGAGATTAAAAGAAGCTATGGATTTTGTGGAGCATTACTGCCCTGGTGCAGTTTTTATTGTTACGCACCCAGATGGCGATGAGCCAGAATATGCTAGGGAAGTATCTAAATATGCTTCAGAAAAAGATTTAAGATATGTCTACTTGGGCAAAGAATGCACACACGAACTTCTCAATAATTGTTACTCGGGTATTTCTTCCCTTGATTCAATAGGTCTGGTGGCAAGTAACGCGGGTGGTTTTGAAAATGCAATACTTGAATGCATATCATATGGTATACCCGTAGTTGTCAGCAACAAACTGAATTCATTTCCTATACTGAACCACTTGGGGTTTAAAATTGGTGAAAGTGATTTTTCCGGGAACCCGGACTGCTCTGATTATATACGAAAGGCATTCAGCAAGGATACAAGATATTCCATAACAGACGATAACAAAAGGAAGTTACAGGAACACTTCTCCAGGCAAAGCGCACAATCTAAGATAGACAATATGTTTAACCAATTACATAACCAGAAAGAAAAATACAACTAAAATGTCAGCGGAAAAAGTTCCAACGAACACTAAAAACTAAAGGATATCCCTGTAGGGAATTAACCTCGGGTGACATCTTCAATCAAAGAAAACTCTTCAAAAGTCCTTTTGGCCTGATTTATAAAATCTATTTCTTTGCATGTATCTATTATTGCGCCAGCAGCGTTACTATGCCCTCCGCTCTGCCCACCAACTATTCTCACTATCTTTGAGATTATGGAATTCAGATCAACCTTATCAGATCTTCCCTTAAGCCTTACAGATACCTTAGTAGAGTTATTCTCAAGCCTGGATAGGGTAAGGACAAAGGCTCCATTTTCTACTTCTTCAGAATAAGCTATTATTGATGCAAAAGTTCCGGCCATGGAAGAAGGAACATTCCTTTTGCAGTTAACAATTATGTACTTTGGAGATATATGAACATCACCAGAATTCTTATTAGACTTAAACCAGCTTAAAATTGCCTGCAGTTCCCGCCGATATTCTTCCTGCATCTCTAAAGCCTTAATTTTCATTTTATCATCACCTAAGCAAGCAGCTATACCAACCGTTGATTTATCAAGCCTACCGCATCCATTAAGGACAGTCGCATACTCTCTACCATCCCTAAAAGAACCAGTTTCGTTGCAAACTGTATAAATCTTACCAAATAGCTTTTTTTTGTTCATATTCGGGCATTTTTCGATAATAGCATCCCCCAAATTCTTAAGTTCGGACTCGGAAAGATCATAAAGCATTCTGTTTTTTCTACCATCTTTGTGATTAATACCCAGTTTCCTGAGAAATTCAAGCGCACCCTTGAAATTCCCGGTTATACCAGGAATAAAAGGATCATAACTGTTTCTCAATAATTTTGGTAGAGGCCTGCTGTGAGCTCCAAACAATCTCAACCCATTCTGAACCTGGATCATACCTTCCTTCTCTGCCAGATGCAATAATTGTTTGTTGAGACCCCGTAACCCATGATTAGCTTGTGAATCCCCTATTGCCCCCACTATGGGAAGATGTGATAAATTCTTAATATTACAAACCCTCTCTGCAAAAAGGTAACAGACTCCAGAACCTGAAACCTCCTTACTACCATCTATATTATGCAAATGAGGATTTACATGACAAATGTTAGGCGTTTCAACAACAGCCCCCGTCCTATGATGATCAAGAATCAAGACTTTTCCATTCTTGATTACCCTGGAGATTTTGTCAACAAAAACAGAGCCAAGATCGGTAAAAATGTATTGCTGATATTCCTCCATCGAGATATTTTTAAGAATATCATCATCGAGCTGTGAGACCACATTAATACAATAACCCATTCCCTTTAAGTTCAGAAGCTCGATAATCAACGCAGCCGAGCATATTCCATCCGCATCGTAGTGTGAGATTACCTTTACTTGTTTATTCTTATCAAAAGAAGAGAAAAAATCTGCAGCCTTATCAAGCTGCATTTTGAAACTATCATAACCCAATTTAATCAGGCCCATCACTTACTCAATTAAAAGCCTAATTTTTTCCGGATCGTATTTCCAGTCCTTTGGTAATTTTCCAGTTCCCTTGTAATACTTCACAAGCCTTTTAATTTTGGACTCAGCCAGTTGTAAGCCTCTCTTAGCGACTTTATCAGTCTTATTTTCCTCAAGATGCTTCCTAACCTTAATGTTATTTTTGATAACATTCATCAAGTCCTCAGGAATCTCACCTAATAAACCTTTCTCTCCCAGAATGGAACTTATCTTTTTACCAGTGACCTCCTTAACATCCGGAATGCCATAACTATCTCTAAGAATGACTCCTATGTTAGCGGAAGTATAGCCTTCCTTACCCAGTTTCACAATTAGCATCTCAACCTCTTTTGGTTTGTACCTTATCCAACTGGGTGCTGATTTTCTAGTAGGTCTTTTTGACCCTGATATTCCCCTGTCCCTTGAATGCATTCTTGCCATATTAATACAACCTCCATAACCGAGAAATCTATAGAAACGACTTCTCCAGCATAAGCAAGCCCCTGTAGGACCGGCTCATCTCTCGATAGGCGCCTGGATTAAATCACAATTTATAAAACTTTTGTTTTGCATAATGTACAATATGGATACTAATGATACTTAATGATACTAATAATTAGCTGCGCACATACGCTTTCTCATAGTACGTTAATACTGGGAAATTTAATATCGGGAAATAACTATTCAACCATATTGC
>CAZBGG010000156.1:0-3423 GCA_964491305.1 uncultured Methanosarcinales archaeon | reverse complement strand
GCCAGTATCACTAAGGTAAACCCTGGAGCCCTGGCTAAGCAATGAATCGTCGAAAAGTGAGATATTAAGGATTGTTTGCTCTCCTGCTTCAACCTCTTCAGGTACATTAAGGATTTCAGGAGGTAGCTGATCAAGGAACTCGCCATAAGTTCTTGCGATAGCCAACTGGTCATCAAAATGTGCCTTTACAAAAACTGTCTGGTTAACAGTAACACTTATTTCGGGAGCGTTGCATGTAAGAACGCCATCGTCATAGACTATATCAAGACAGGGCTCATCCTCAAAAGTAACATTCCAATCATTAACTTCATCTCCCGGCTCAACAACTGATTTGTTGACTTCAAACTGAATCTCAACGCCTGGGTAAAGACTTGAGTCAGGCGTCATATCTAAAATTTCAATAGCGTGGGTTACTTCTATAGCCAGGGTAGATGAAACTTCATTATCAGAATTGATGGTATAAGTCGAAAAGCCAAGCTCCTTGGAAGCAGTGAAGTTAAGCGGCATTTCCAAGGATTCATTTGATGTAAGGGTAACATTAGTCTCAGGAAGCTCCAGAACATCAGATGAGCTTTCAAGGATAAGGGTACATTCTTTATTTCCATAATTATTAAAATTAATATTTGTTAGCTTACCTGAGTTTAAGCTGCCTACTTCAAAAAAATCATCTTCAACATAAAATATGCAATCAGACTTCCCTAAAACCCTTACCTCATAATCAATGGTTTCAACACCATCAGAATGATTGAAAACTATCTCTGAGCTGTAGTTGCCTGCATCAGTATAAATTGGCACATCAACAGTTAAATCAAGGTCAACAGAACTACCTGGGCTAATAAAATTATAACTATCTTCATTAAAGTTTATAAAATCACAAGCATCGCCTTCACACCCTACCTCAAGGTCTTCCACTGGCGATGAGCCTGATGATATCAATTGAATACTCTCGCTGTGTGTAGTATTATGCTCCATGGTTATGTTGATATAGCTATCCGGGATAGAAAGGGCGCCTACTCCTTCTTCAACAGCTCCTAAGATAAAAGCCACTGAGCCATTTACGGGACTATTGGTCTCGGCGTACGCTAAATGAGGGTCTTCTATACCCCCCCCTAGGTCAATATAAGTATTTAGTTGCTCCCAAGGATCACTGCACCTTGAAGGATCTTTATAATTCCAATCACTGCAATAATGTATTTTCATGGTTGAAGCACTTGCCCAGTCAAGACCATCTCTTTTAAGAGCTATAATCTCCTTATCGTAAAACGGCATTGTCAATTTAATATTACTATCAAAACCATCCCTAAAAGCAGCGCCTCTCAAAGGATAATCATAAATAGCAGCATCCTCATCGACATATGTTCTTATAAGATAGTAAGTGTCTATAAAATCTGTGTCAGTTATTCTAGTAAAATCAACATCGCTAAACTCCACTGTCATATTATCATCTATAAAATCCAGATGGTAATCCAGGAGATTCGTATAAGTCAGACGCATATCATAGTAATCAGTCTCTAAATCTATGGTATAATTACCTAATTCATCGGTTTGAAATTTCAAAAGCTCTTCTTTACCTGACTGCTGCATGTCAAAGCTGACATTTGGCGTATATCCGTGCCCTTCCTTTTTTATATTCCCCTGGTAAGTTAAGATGTCATAAACCCTCACTGTATCGTTCCTTGCCCAGTATTTTTCATTCCCGGAAGTATCGTTGGCAAAATAATTGAAATGGTAATAACCAAAATTGTCCATCCTGAAGGCAGCTGTATAAATATCATCATAACCCTCCTCATCAGTAAGGGTAATGTTCTTAATATTGTCCCATTCATCAGTGTAAATAACCGCATGAACTTCAGATACCTCAACATTATCACTAACATTGACTGAAACTGTTACATCCTGGTTGAAACTAACATTTGAAGGAAGGATCGAATCATGGAAAACCGGAGGAGATACGTCCTCATATAAAACCCTGGCATGTTTAAGATTCTCTTCATTAACATCAGTTATACCTCTAACCTCAAAATCTTCGGCATCATAATCGGCTCTAACATTTATTTGGTATTCATGGCCGTCCGGAAGGTCGGGAAGGTCGCATTCTATTTCAAAGTAACCGTCTGTGAAAAGGTCTTCATCAGGATTAACACACTTTTTATCGCCTACATAAGCTTCACTGGATAAACCCTCAGTAATCCTGCTGTCGTTGTAAACAACTTCAAATCTAACTTTAATTGAATCGCCGGGCAAAGCGCCTTCAGGGAATGTGGCATTAAGGATGTTCAAATCATAATGGTAATTGTTTAATACAATAGGGACAACTGTGTCGTTGATAGTTAAATTACCTCCATAAGTTTTTTCATCAAAAGGAGAAGTGTAGTTTAATGCTAAATAAGCAGTCTCTATGGGAGAAACAGTGTAGTTAACATAGTTTAAGTGGGCGAAATCAGTGAGATTGCCTGTGAGATTGGCTTCAAAGTAAAGGTCTACATTAGCTTCTGAAATAATCTGTACACTATCATCAAGCTCCGGCTGGCCGGCAATCGCATCTATAGTAAGGGACTCGGGAATAATCAGGTGGTCTGTATTGACAGGGGTATAAATGTTTCTTTCAAAATGGTCAGTTGAGTGGGGAGTGGAAACATTAATCATATAAGGTCGGGTGGCTGAAGGTGAGCCATCAAGGACCAGAACACTAAAATCAATTTCTAAATTGTCTCCCGGACTAACATCAGGTAAGTTTGGAGAGGAAATAGATTCTATATCCGTCCCGGAAGATACATTGACATTTGAAATATTAAAATCTGTATATGTGTTCCCTGTATAATTAATCACAAAAGAAAAGTCATCGGTTTGCCCATGCTCAATTGTTGAGATATCAGCAGGAAGCTCTTCAAGAGAGAAACTGTATGTTGGAGTGACTGATAAAGAAGTTTTTTCATAGCTTTCGGTTGAGATAGTTCCATTAGGCTCTCTCCAGGTAAGCTCCGGAGTGAAATAATAAACTCCAGGGGAGGTGCCTCCGGGAACGGTTATGTTTGCAGAGATTACTGATGAACCCGGAGAAACTTCTTCAACTACTATGGAAGAAGTTTCAAATCCGCTGGCATTCCCTGAAAAGTTTCCCCCAAGAATTACATCATAACCGTTGACAAGGCCTGAGTTATTAATATCGTAGTCAATAATAAAATCCTTATCATGAGTGTAGTTTACGCCGTCAAATGTGAAGTTTTCAGGGGATAACGTAAAGTTGGTTGTAGGTATGACTGTTATATTGATGTCAGATATAACGCTCCTGCCCTGGCCCTGAGGGTTTTCATGGACATAAAAAGTGATGTTATGTGTACCGGGCAGGTCCATGACATCAAAACTTTTGTCAAAGTAGTATATCCTTCCAAGGAAAGAGCTGTCAAAGACTTCCTCAAATTT
>CAZBGG010000155.1:0-3447 GCA_964491305.1 uncultured Methanosarcinales archaeon | reverse complement strand
CTTTTAAAGTTACATCAGCCGCTCTAGTAATAAGATTATCCGAATATCCACAAGCTATTGCAGCTAATGTTTTCATACTACACGGAGCTATGATCATTCCTCTATATTGGGCTGATCCACTTGCTGGCAGAGCTGCTAGATTATTATTATCATGGCTAGTAAAGGCCAGGGATTTCACTTCATTGACCGTATAAGTAGTTTCTATTTCAATTGTTTTTTCTGCCCATTTTGATAAAACCAAATGGGTTTCTACCCCTAACTCACTACAAGCTTTTAACGTTTCAATTCCATAAATTGATCCAGTAGCTCCTGTAATCCCAATAATTATTTTCATTGATACCCTCCAAATCATCTAATTATTTCATTACAACCTTTCACAGCTTCCATATGGCCACCTATTTCCTTATAATCACTATATTCGATGGTGTATTCAACTGGCGCAACTATTGCAGGGGTGGGAATCATTGAAAAAGGCTTGGGTGCCATCTTCTCTACATCGGCCAAAAAGGTTATACCTCCACCAGGAAATACGAAGGCTGGAGCTCCACCGATTGTCAAGTTTGCTTTTTGGCTATGAACAGCCTGGGTCAATTTTATTGGGTTGACGGTAATTCCTGCCCTGGCACTTCCCCCTACGCCGGCATAGTACAAAACAGACACCTTGGCATCTTCACAGTTATTAGCTATCATTTCTTTCATTTCTTTAATCTCCGGACTCAAAGGCCTTTCTTCTAGCTCACCCTTTTCATTAAGGACAAACAAAGCCACTTTTCTCCATGTTGTTTCCGCTACAAGAATTTTCATTCCCGGCCAAGCATAATCCATATCAATATCTTTAATTGCTTGCCTGGGATTTTCAATTGAAGTACCTCCCCAGCCTTTACCGGGTTCGCCAAAATATCTCCCCGAAGTACTAAGCCTACCTACAGGAACAACACCGCTATAAGATTTAAGTTCTGCACCTGCAGGATGCTTAGTAAATAGCCCAATTATATGGTGATCTAAGACTATAACTTCATCTACCAGCTTAGCAAAATGGGAAGCAAACAAACCTATATTAGCCCCACCACAACCAACCCTCATCTTATGGTCTTCTTCTCCATCTATAATAGGGGTTTGTCCTACTTGAAGTTCCAGTTTGGAACCATTTTCTATCTCCAGGGTCACGAGTTCAGAGTTTCCAAGTTCCAACATTGCTTTAACTGCTTTATGACCATGCTTTCCTTTGACTGTATTCACTCCACCAATGGTCAACATTTGGGAGCCGTATTGCTCAGTTGTAACCATACCTATCTTTTTTCCCCCGCTCTTAACCTTGGCGCCTTCTTCTCCTATATGGTAATTGGTATCGATTTTAATCTGCATACTGCTGTAAGATACATGTGCTTCTGTTACCGCGGTAACCACATCCACTCCTTCAATCTCTTTACGCACAATATAAGGAGCAGGATTATAATCAGGGTATGCCGTACCAGCACCCACTCCAGTAATAAGGGGGTTTTTTATAATTTCCTGTTTCTTAGAAGGTAGTTCATATGATGGTATAAATAACGGCCTGTCCCTACTAAGTTCCCCAGCTTCGTTGAGGTAACGCTTACAAGCTCCGGTAAATCCTTCAGGAATCTGGCATCTAACCCCACATGAAGTACATTGCACAGCACCCTCTTTGACCTCACCAGTTGACAAAGCGTCCCTTTGACAAAATTTAATACAAGTCCCACAAAGGGTACAATTTTCCTTGATCTTAGCCTTGTCTTCAACCAAAACTATCGCTTGCAGCGGACAATTAGTCTGACAATTGCCACAGCCATTACATTTTTCAGGGTCTACTACAATCATCTTTCCTTCTCCCCCTCGTAGTTTCAATAATCTTCTTAATATTTTTAATATTTGCCACCTTAATGATAATTGCCATTGATCATATAGTCTTTAGACATCTTGACCTGCTAAAATATTATCATTATTGAAATTATTAGCTGCAATAGTTAATTGCAATATCCGTGCCAATGTAGTTTTTCCCGTCAGAGAGGGCTTTTTAAAATCTTAGCTTTTTCTGGACCTGAGTTTTACAAAATACCGTTTCATATAGAAGCGTAGTGTTTCTAAATGAAACCAATCCTGTTATAATTACATTTTTTTACAGTTTTGGGGTAAAAAAAATTCTGTTAATACTTGTAAATATAATTGTAAATTTTGCTATATTGCTTGCCACCTACCATAAGCGAACTTTTGATTTGAGCGCTTATCGCAAATCTTTGTGAGCGTTGGTAGGCGGCAAACAATAAACTACAAAAAGATAATACATAAATTTTACAGTTTTGGCTGTAGTGGTAGTTGGGCAGCCTATTCTTTATCGTTGTTTTTTAATTTTCTCCATAATGTTGTCCTACCTATACCCAGTTCTTTAGCTAAAACCGCTTTGTCTTTTCTGTAATACTTTAGCAGTTTATCAATTATTTCTTTTTCCATCTCTTCCAGGGTGCCTATTTTTATGTTTAAAGTATTGTTATCATGTAAACCTTTATTTTCATCATCAACCTTAGTATCAAAATACATAATATTTTGATACATCTCATCCAAAAAGAGGCCTTTTAAATCTTCTTCTTCGGCAGCTAAAATGATGTATTTCTCAACCATATTTTCTAGTTCCCTTACATTCCCGGGCCAAGGATATTTTTTAAGTTCTTTCATTAGTAAATTAGGTATTGTAATCCTTTCACCATTATGTTTTTCAAGAAAATGTTTTATCAAGTTGGGAATATCTTCAGGCCGCTCCCTCAAAGGTGGGACTTGAAGATTTAAAATGTTTAGACGAAAAATCAAATCTTCCCTAAACTCACCAGATTTTACCTTTTGAAGCAAGTTGGCATTAGTCGCTGCTATTACCCTTACATCCACAGGAATGACTTTTTCTCCACTGATCCTCCTCACGGCTTTTTCCTGAAGAACTCTCAAAAGTCTCGCCTGCAAGGGTTTACTGATCTCTGAAATCTCATCGAGGAAAAGACTCCCCGAATGGGCCAGTTCAAATAAACCTTGTTTACCTCCTTTTTTGGCCCCTGTGAAAGCCCCTTCTTCATATCCAAACAATTCACTTTCTAAAAGATTTTCAGGTAAAGTGGTACAGTTAATTGCCACAAATGGCCCATTTGCCCGGGGGCTGGCATTATGAATGCTATTAGCATAAATTTCCTTTCCTGTCCCGCTCTCTCCGGCAATAAGTACTGTTGAATCCGACCTGGCAAAATTTTTAGCTTTTCTTATAGTCGCCTCAATTTTTTTGCTATTACCGATAACGTCATCAAAGGTATATTTGGCCACCAATCCACTGCTGTGTTGTTTTTTCCGAATTTTCGCTTCTGCTTTTTGAATTTGCCTGGTGGATTCAAAAGTTATCGCCAGGCCCACATAGCGATTTTCAATAGTCAGTGGAATTGAGTTGTACAG
>CAZBGG010000154.1:0-3539 GCA_964491305.1 uncultured Methanosarcinales archaeon | reverse complement strand
ATGCAATAAGGTTTTGCGGTCCACAAACATTAGGGTCTTGGAAGGTAAAGTTAAATGTGGGAAGTGTAATTACAGAGGCCTCAGGACCATGAGGAAGAAATAAGAAGGTTATAGTATTTCTTTTGTTTACAAATTCTCTCTTCAGGAGTAAAATATCTGTTCACCTCATAAATATTTTAACAGATTATGGATCCTCCCCTCTGTAAAGTCTAACTTTATCTAAGAATGGAAGATACTCCCCGCTTATGGCATATCTATATATCCCAAAACATAAAAACCGGGTGCCAAGTTAAAGACCCCACCATAAATGGTGGGCCCTCATTTAAAAAGTAAAGATATCTTCGGCAAACTTTCCAATGAGAGGTACAGGCTCTTTTTTTTCACTGGCTGCATTTATCAAGCCAAATACCCATAGTACCAAGAGTCCTATATTTACAACAAGACCAACTGGAACTAAAAGAGCTCCAAGAATCCAGCCTATAATTGGAATAAATACCAAAACTGTAGAAACAATCGAAAATAAAACAGCTAGACTTATTCCTACTATAAACAAAAAAAGCCCTTGTTTAACATGAAATTTGGCAAACGCACTTTTCTTCATTTTCTCATCCGCAAAATACCAGATTACGCCAATTAAAAATATGTAAGCTAACACTGCACAAATCTTACTATTTTCATCTTTACCCATCTTTTATCACCCTCCTCTTTCCTTATATTTTTATAAGGAATCACAAAACCAACAATCCAAGTAGAGAGGGAACTATATATTTAAATATTTTCATTAAAAAATACACAATTCTCTCAGAAATCCCTTATTTTCCGGCACCAAACCCGCTGAGAATCCCATAACAATACTTTCAGGATAAAAAAAATTTCTTCGTTTATTAGTTTGTAAGCCCTTCCAAATATGGTTTTATTAATCAAAATCCTTATAAATCACCGATTAATTAAAAATTATATGATTGAAAACAAGTTAGTTACAGAAGGCTATAAGGAAGCCATAAATATACTCAAAAAAAATTCAACCAAGCTTGGTTTTTCGGCATCAACTGAAAAAGTTGCAAACTATTATTCGATATGGGCAAGAGACCATTCAATATGTGCAATAGCTGCTTTGCTATCTAAAGACGAGGAATTAATCGAAACTGCAAAAAAGGGAATTCTATTGCTATTAAGAAATCAGGCGGATTTTGGACAAGTTCCCAGTTACGTTGAGATAGAGAATAAAAAGAAAGTTTACGGAGGACTCGGTGGAATAACATCCGTTGACTCTAACATGTGGATTATAATCGCTGCAGCCATGATATATAAAGAAACTAAAGATAAAAGATTCATTTCCGACAAAGTAATGATGAGATACAAAAAGATATATACTCTTCTGAAATCCTTTGACTCCAATAGATGCGGACTTATAGAGGTACCACCCGCAGGTGATTGGGCAGATATATTTGACAGGACCTACCATGTACTATACGACCAGGTCCTTTTTTATCAGGCGCTAAAAGATCTACTTTATCTATTCAGAGAGGGAAGGAGCAAAATAAGATCTGAAGAAGTAAGCACAAAAGTCAAAAAAAGAATAACCTGGGTTAGCAAAAGAAAACCCTATGTAAAGAGGAGGATAAACAAGCTGTTCTGGTTTACCGAAGAAAATCTCCCAAAAATCTTTGAAGAATACATGATTTTTGACTATCCCCCAAAAGCCATATATCCATTTTACCAATCACACTTAAGACCTTTCAAGCATAACTGGGCTAAGCGTTTTGATAGTTTCGGAAATGTTCTTGCTATAGCCACTAAAATTGCCAATAAAGACAGATCAAAAAAGATTATACGTCATATACTGAAAAACGACATAAACAAACCGATGTCCCTGAGAGCCCTTTCACCTCCGGTTTATAAAAATGAGAAAGATTGGCAATCCATTTATGCGAAAAAAGAAAAGCCACATACATATCACAACGGGGGTATTTGGCCTTTGATATCCGGTTTCTGGATCTATGTTTTGAACAAAAACAATAAAGAAAAAACTGCAGAAAAAGATATGATTTCATTGGCTACGCATCTAAAAAAACACGGGTGGAAGTTTCAGGAATATTTCCATGGGAAAAAGATAACACCAATGGGTAGGACTGAACAAGCCTGGAGTGCAGCAGGATATATAATAGCATACCATTCCTTTAACCACAACATCTGTCTCTTCGACAATTAACAGCTTTAGAAAATAAATAGAAAAATTGCATAGAATTATATAATTTCTATAGAATAATTTTATTTAAAAATAGGAATCTAGCTCCGGCAATTTAATGACTGAATATGCACAACGTGAACTCACAAAAGAACTAAGAAGAATTAGCAAAGAAGTAATCAATGGCTATGAGCATATCACTAAGCCTGACCATAGGCCAAATTTGGAATGGCCCCATCGTAAACTTAATCTTAAATTTATGGCAAGAAAGGATAGGATAAAGGGTGGTAATGGCACGAAGGATTGGGGGTCATATGAACTGATTGTAATCGCTGCAGGAGAAACCTACGATCTCATTGACTTCAAAAAAGGCTATAGGCTTAGAAACATAAGAACCATACTTGGGAACAATCATCTTCCCCAATTTGCGAGTAGACATGTGCCAGAAGCTTTGCGTGGCAATTTTCCATTGTATCAAGAACTAATGGCCAAAGGAAGATATAAAGAATTTGTATCATCAGTATCTGATTCTATAGAGAAACTTTTGGGAGAAATAAAAGAGAAGAAATATGGTAGTGGATTAGATATCTACGATTCCCTTAAGAATACTAGATGATATAAGAATATATAATATTTTTTGGACTGCTTTTTTTATTTAAAAGGGTTTAATATTTTCTGTGAAAAAAATCAACTATTTTTGACCCTTTGATTATCTTTTCTCGAGCTCCCTTTTGTTTTTTTATTTTTCTCAAAAATAGATTTTGTTTTTTTGAACCCTTTCTTTGTAGCATCTTCAGTAAATTTATATGCTTTTTTAGAATACTTGATAACAACTGGCTTTGAATAATTGTAAGAATTAACAACAACTGGCTTGGTTTTATTATATGCTTTTTTAGAATATTTGATAACAACTGGCTTTGAATAATTGTAAGAATTAACAACAACTGGCTTGGTTTTATTATATGCTTTTTTAGAATATTTGATAACAACTGGCTTTGAATAATTGTAAGAATTAACAACAACTGGCTTAGTTTTGTTATATGCTTTTTTAGAATACTTGACAACAACTGGTTTGGTTTTGTTATATGCTTTTTTTGTAAAGTCTTCAATTTTAGGCTTAGCCTTTTTGTATGAATTAATTCCAAAATCTTTTGACTTCGTTGCAAAAGTTCTAACATTAGAAACAACAACTGGCTTGGTTTTGTCATAATTATTTCTTACATTTTTCTTTGAAGAAGCCATTCCTTTATAATTTAAAGTGCTTTCTTTTACCGGTGTTAGTTTTGTAAATAGGAAAATAGAAATTAATACAAAAAAACTAACACAAAGTAAACCAAATAACTTCTGCTTT
>CAZBGG010000153.1:0-3555 GCA_964491305.1 uncultured Methanosarcinales archaeon | reverse complement strand
ACTGCTCAGCACCGGTTACGTCTTCGGCTTCAAAAGCGTTGGGACCATCAGTTCGGCTGTTCAGATTAATAACCTGCACATTGCTGATCGCTGAGGGGGTTACATCATCATTAATAAAGGAGACATTCAATGTGTTTTCACCGCCTACGCCATCAATAGTCGAAGCGTTTAACCGTGCTCCAGTGGAATTGAAAGTGTCGCTAGCGGTAGTGGCATACTTGTCATCAGGCTGAACAAAAAGGTTCTCGTCAGCAGTGATCGTAGCCCCACTGTCAGTGAGCGTGATACTCGCTGCAACACTAAAACTCAGGGTATGCAGTGACTGAGAGTAGCTCAGCCAAGTCTATGTATAATAAAAACTTCAATATAACTTTATACTCAATACACGGTTTACATTTTTTATTTTATGTGGTATGATGTATATCAAAATAAGACAAGCAGATACATTAAAATTTAAACAAAAACCAAACTTCAATATAACTTTAAGAAAAAATAAAAATAAGGAGGTATCATTATGAGTGTAGAGAACTTGACTCAATCATTTGTAAACAAAGTGTCTTGCGGAGAAAATCAGAACAAAAAAAGGTATTATGATGCTCAGTGCAAAGGTCTCTTTCTAGAGGTATGACCTACTGGCACCAAAACATTTTTCTTAAGGTACAGTGATCAAAGGGGAAAGGTAAAACAAATAAAGCTTGGCAGAGCCTCTTATCTAAAATTACGACAAGCTAGGGACCTAGCCAAGAAAATGTTGGCCGATATAGCTATGGGAAAGGACCCTCAAGAGGAAAAGAAGACCATTCAGAGAGTGCCCACGCTTGAAAGCTTTTCCAAAGATAAGTATCTACCCTATGTGAAGACCTACAAGAGGTCCTGGAAAACAGATGAGACCCTGCTCCGTATCCATATCATCCCAAGCCTGGGAAAGAAGCACCTGGACCAGATTACACGGCAGGACATTTCAGATTTGCACCAGACCCAGTTGTCTTCCGGGGCACAACCGGCTTCAGCGAATAGACTGGTTATTTTACTCCGGTATATTTTCAATTTGGCTATTAAGTGAGAAACCCCTGGGGTACAGGCTAATCCAACCAAGGATGTTGTTCTTGCTGAAGAAAATAATCAGCGAGAAAGGTACCTGAGTCAGGAAGAGCTAAGGAGGCTATGTGAGGCGATAAAGGATAGTGAAAATCCATTGCTGGAGCCTATTATCTCAATGCTAATCTTGACTGGAGCCAGGAAGAGTGAAGTCTTAAATGCCAGGTGAGAAGACTTTGATCTCCAGAGGAAAACCTGAAGGATACCCTATACCAAAACTGGCAAGTCTAGGACAGTACCATTATCCGAAAGTGCTCAGGCAGTGCTGGAAAGGGTTCCAAAGATTGAAGGCTGCCAATATGTCTTTGCTAACCCAGATACCGGTAAACCTTTCAATTCAATATACAACTCCTGGAATACAGCCCGAAAAAGAGCTGGACTGGAAGATGTTAGGATTCACGATTTGCGACATTCTTTTGCTAGCTTCCTAATCAATGGGGGCAGGAGCATATATGAGGTAGGGGAGCTATTGGGTCATACCCAGGTTAAAACCACTATGAGATATGCTCATTTGGCTAACGAAACATTGCTGGAGGCAGTGAATACTGTGCCTATGGGGCCCGGAAAGTAGGAATGAGATTAGAATCACCCTGTCTCTTGTAGAGAAGGGGCAGGGTGATTTGGTAAAATTCAAATTAGAAGAGCATTATACTGCATTAGTTGATTCTGGAGATAGCTTAGCTAAGGGGACTTCTACCATTCTATCTGCTTTCTGTTGAGTAGCAATTTCCTCCATTTTTCTTGAAATATTAGCAGAGTAGTAACGCTCTCCACATTCATTACAAACCTTCGCAGGTACATTCTCAATAATAAATAGCTTGTCACCCCATCTAAAATCTACAGTGACTTGTTTATCTTCTAATACTCCTGTTTTACAAAAATAGCAGGTCTCCATATTATTTTCTCCTTGTAAAAGGATCAATCCATTTTGGTGGTTGTGGTATGTAAACAGTAATGATTATTAAGTTGTTTTTGTCAAAATTACCACACAACACATGTAACCATCTTGCATCAAGGCATTTACCGACTATGAGACAACTTTCACCTCTTGGATCGCCTGGATATGATTCTAGTATTTTACCATTTAATATGCAACTTACAATATCATCAATCTTGATTCTTTCTTCACCTCTTTCAATCTGAGCATGGTGAGACAAATAGAATCTATCTTGCTCTATTTTTTCTTTAGCTATTTGTATATAGGTTTTCTGCATAGCTGGTTGCAATAAAGTACAGTTAATGTCGTATATAATCAGATCTCGTTAAGCATAACATTTCGCACTTCGTTATCAGAGACACCAAGGTAAACTCTGGTTTGGCCAGGAGTGGAGTGGTTTAATCTTCTGCTAATTATTTCCCAACCTGTCCCATATTGAGTTCTCTGGTGATATGCCCATGTCTTGCGTAAGGTATGACTGCCAAAGTTTCCCTGGAGGCCAACCTGTGAGCACCACTTTTTTATGAGTCGATTTAGAGTATAAGTGTGCAGTTGCCCATTGTTTTTGCGGGAAGGAAAAAGATAATCGTTATCATCTAAATCATATTGTTTAATCAGGTTTTGGACAGCCTTGTGACAGGTCTTGTTTAAAAAGAAGTAATTAATCTTATGAGTCTTAAGCTCTCTGATCTCCACGTAGTCCCCTGATTTCTTATGTCTGACTTGGGATACTTTTAAAGCTAGCAGATCTCCTCCACGAAGTCCATTATTAATGCCGCAGACAAAGAGGGCGTAATCACGAGGATAAGCCTTTAAAAGCGTCTTTATATCCTTCACCTTCTTTTTGTCCGTGATTGGCTCTACTCGCAAGGCATTACTCCTTCTTGTTTGTTGTTTTTGTATGTATATAATAAACTAAAACAACATTCACTGTCAAGGGAAATTTGATTTTGATAGCTAATTACGAATAACATGTTGACTTTATTGCTTATTATACAAAATATGAATGTTGCTTTGGAAGTAAAAAGCCACATTCAAAAATGAAGGGAGTTAATCATCACCAGGATCTGAAAGGTGCTTGATTGCACCACAGGCGCAGCGAACTGTTTTTTCAGTCATGCCAAGGGCATTGGGAGCAAAACAAAAGCTCATCCTTCCTCCTGCTGCTCCAGTGTATAAGTACCGGCAATTTTTATCATGCTCTTTCTTCCATTCACTGTATCGCTTCACTTCTTCTTCATTTAACTCAAATTTCATAACTCCTCCTGTATAGATAAATTTCTATATATTTTGCAATAACCTTAGCATCTATTCTTTTTTACCATAGCCCAAAAGTAATTTATCTATTATCTCACCATAAGAACCATCTATATTTTGCAATATATCATATGCTTCCCTAGAAATAACGCAAGAGATCTGTTTATTACCTTTTTGTTTTTGTTTTTCATGCCATTTTTTAACTCTTATTCTATCGGATTCTCTCTTTTGATCAGCAGTTAACTTTTTTCGTTCTACCAAAC
>CAZBGG010000152.1:0-3581 GCA_964491305.1 uncultured Methanosarcinales archaeon | reverse complement strand
AAAAGGAGAGATAGCTAATATAGTCATTATACTGCCGGATAGAGCAGAAAAATATTTAAGTACTTATTTGATAGAGGATGATAAAATGGGAATGAAAATATTTAATACACAGAATAAAAAAAAACAGGAATTTGTGCCATTGGAGAAGGGAAAAGTTTCTATCTATACTTGTGGCCCTACTGTTTATGACTTTGCTCATGTAGGTAATTTTAGAAGCTACATATTTGCAGATCTGCTAAAGAGGTATATGACTTATAAGGGTTACGATGTAAAACACGTTATGAATATTACCGATGTTGAGGATAAGACTATCAAGGGCTCCAGAGAATCTGGCAAAAGTTTGAAAGAATACACCGAATATTATACTGAAGAGTTTTTTTCGGATTTTGACGCATTAAGGATAAAAAGACCAGAGGAGATTCCTAAAGCTACAGAAACTATTGATGATATGGTTGATATTGTTAAGAAGCTTTTGGATAAGGGGTATGCTTACAAAAGTTCAGATGGTAGCGTCTATTTTGATATCTCCAAATTCAAAAAATACGGAGAAATGGCCCAACTTGATTTAAAGGGACTTAAATCAGGTGCGAGAATATCTCATGATGATTATGATAAAGAGCAGGCCTCGGATTTTGTGTTGTGGAAAAAATATAAGCCTGATGAAGATGGCGAAGTTTATTGGGACACTGATATAGGTAGGGGCCGTCCGGGATGGCATCTAGAATGTTCAGCAATGTCAATGAAATATTTGGGAGAATGCATAGATATTCATACGGGTGGTATAGATCTTGTTTTTCCACATCATCAGAATGAAGTTGCTCAGAGTGAAGCTTTAACCGGAAAGACATTTGTAAATTATTGGGTCCATTGCAATCATTTGATAGTTGAAGGCAAGAAAATGTCAAAGAGTCTTGGGAATTTTTTCACAGTAAGGGGTTTACTCAATAAAGGCTACTCGCCCTGTGCCATAAGGTACTTGTTACTAACAACCCATTACAGGCATCAGCTGAACCTTACAATGGAAGGTCTTGAGGCGGCAGAAAATTCCATACAAAGATTAAGGGAATTTGTTTCAAGGTTAAGAGAGGTTAGGAATGAAAAGGAACACCAGGGGATAGGTAAACTTCTTAATGAAATGGAAGATAGATTCCAGAAGAATCTTGATGATGACCTCAACATTAGTGGTGCGATGGCTTCGATTTTTGACTTTATAAAAAAGGTCAATAGATTGATGGATGATGACAGGGTTGGAGTAAAGAATGCTGAAGAGATATTAGAAAAGTTCCAAAAATTTGATGAAGTACTGGGCTTTTTAGATAGCAAGGAAGAGGAGATTCCACTGGAGGTAATAAATTTGGCTGAGGAAAGGCAAGTTGCAAGAGTTGATAAAAACTTTACCAAGGCGGACGAGTTGAGGGGAAAAATAAAGGAAAAAGGTTATGCTGTCGATGATAGTAAAAATGGTTATAAGCTTAGGAAAATTTAATCCTTTCAAGTCTTTTTTTTAATATTAAATCTCCTTTGGCAATAATTTTCTTATTTTTTTAATTGGATAATTTTTTTCTGGTTTCATTTAAATTATTTTTTAAGACGCAAAAACCTTAATAAGGGAGTGGGCTTTTCACAAAACGATGAAACATTTACCTTGGACAAACATATATTCACCCAAATCTGAAAGTGATATATTCGGCCAGAGCGCTCCTGTCAAAGAGCTTAAAGAATTTGTGAATAACTTCAAAAAAGAGAAAAAAAAAGCGGTCTTGATTTATGGTCCTCCAGGTTGTGGAAAAACCAGCTCTATTTACGCTGTTGGCAATGACCTGGGATGTGAGATAATGGAGTTAAATGCTTCTGATTTCAGGAATAAAGATAAAGTTAACTCAGTATTGGGGAATGCTCTAAACCAACTATCTTTATTTGCAAGAAGTAAGATAATTCTTGTTGATGAAATTGAGGGTTTATCAGGGACTAAAGATAGAGGCGGATTGCAGGCCGTGACTAGGCTTATAGAAAAATCTCCTTACCCGATAGTCTTTACAGTCCAGGATGCATTTGAACAAAAGATATCCGGCTTAAGGAAAAAGTGCAAACTGATTGAGTTCAATAATCTTTCTTATCTGCCTATTTTTGAGAATCTACTGAGAATTTCAAAGATTGAATGTATTGAATATGAAGAGTCTGCACTGAAAAGCCTGGCAAGAAGATGCGGGGGTGACATGAGGGCTGCAATAAATGACTTGCAAATGGCTTCAGGGGGGGTTAAAAAAATACATAAGGGTAATATCGATTTCTTATCACAAAGGGAGCAGAAGGAGACCATTAAAGCGGCACTTTCCAGGATATTCAAAACAACTGACGCAAAGATTGCACTTGATGCTCTTGATAATATAAATGAGGATATGGATAAAATATTTTTGTGGGTCGATGAGAACCTGGGAGCTGAATATAGACTACCCAAGGATTTGGATAGAGCTTATGAGAAGATTTCCAGGGCAGATGTTTTTAAGGGGAGAATAAGAAGGATGCAGCACTGGAGATTTATGGTGTATATTTATGCGCTTTTATCAGCAGGAATTTCTACTGCTAAAGATGAGAAATATAAAGGAGTAATAGAATTGAATCAAACCAAAAGACCCTTGAAAATATATATATCCAATATGAAATACCAAAAGAGGAAATCTATATCCCAGAAAATTGCGGATAAGACTCATGACTCAAATAAGGTAATAATGGAGAATTTGCCTTACATACAGGCAATTATAAGAAATAGTGAAAGTATGGGTAATCGAATAATTGAAGATTTTGAACTTGACAAGGATGAGGTTTCCTGGTTGAAAAAATAAAACAGAAGGTGTAAACACCTAAAATCGTTTCATTTTTTGGTTTTTTTCTTCGTTACCTTCTTTTTAGTTGTCTTGGTTACTGCTTTCTTTTTTATGTTTGTTTTATCACTAGTTTTTTTGTTGTTTGGCCTCTTTTGGACACTTTTCTTTGGAGTTTCTTTTTTTAATGCCTTATTTTTCGTTGTTGTATTCTTCTTTGAGGCACTTTTCTTTGGAGTTTCTTTTTTTAATGCCTTATTTTTCGTTGTTGTATTCTTCTTTGCAGATTTTTTTCCTTTTGACTTTTCTGTCTTCAACAGGTTGATTTCATCTAACAGTTCCTCTTGGAGGTTGCTGTGTCTTTTTGGTGTTACATCCACTACCTCAAGAGACCTATTTCCAGAGTAGATGTCGAGAATGAAATGTATAATTACGACTAACAGTAGTGTGTTGACAAGAAGCATAATCAGCATTAGCTCTCCCGTGATTTCCAATCCGGTACCTACGATGTAACCCAAAGCAATAATCAAAACCAAAATTAATGTAATAAATGTTTTATGATGATGTGGTTTATGTGCCATTTTGGATATAAAATCAGGTAAGGTTATTAAAATTTTGTTTAGTATCCTTATGTGGTGAATTGTTCATGCTGAATCTGGAAAAGCAGGACAAAAATTTATATGCAACGATTTGTCTTTTAAAAGAGTGAGCTAAACCGCATTAATGTCACACTTTTGTAAATATCTCTCAATAGGCTTT
>CAZBGG010000151.1:0-3608 GCA_964491305.1 uncultured Methanosarcinales archaeon | reverse complement strand
ATATTTAATAGGAAGAATCAAAGGTTGTCGGCTTTATTTCATAAGCCGGATAAAAGTACGAATAAGGTTATAATCTTCACGCATTCTTTTAAAGGTGATAAGGATTACCACCCAATAATAGGTGAATTCTCAGACAAGATATGCCATGACGGGTACGCGGTTATTCGTTTTGATTGCTGGGGTTCTGGAGAAAGTGACGGTAGGTATGAGGATTCCAGCATAACCACACAAATTGAAGATTTGGAAGATGTTATTTTATATGCTAAATCGTTGGGTTTTAAGGATATTTGTTTAATAGGCCTAAGTCTTGGAACTTCTATTTCAATTATGGCTTATGACAGTTCAATAAAATGTATGGTTCTGTGGAGTCCTGTTTTTCAACATCGGCATCTATACGATGCTTACAAGGACGAGATGTTGAAAAATGGAATTGTTGTGAAAAAAAGACATTTGACAGGAGAAAAAATATTGATTGGCAAGGCAATGTGGGAAGATTCAAAAAATATAAAGCCATATGAAAGACTTCATGAAATTGATTGTCCGGTACTTTCTATTCTTGCAGAAGGCGATTACCACCTCCCTATAAAAAAGGCGGAAGAATTTATTAAACTTTTCCCTTCCGAAAAAAAATTGGAAATAATCCACGACGGGGATCACGATTTTATTAAAACTGAAGGGAGGAAAAAAGCCATAGAGCTTACCAGGAATTTTATTAAAAAGAATCTTTGAGATATAGTATCTTTTAGACTAGCTTTTCTAAGTCATAGGCCTTTATTTTGTTATAGGCTGAGAATTCAGTTGGGCTTTTTTCTTTGATTTCTAAAGGTATTCTCTCCAGAAGAGTATTCCATTGACTTTCTTTCAATTTTTTGAAAAACTCTGCGAAACCTATGCTCTCTTCAGTTTTATTATGTATGTAAATATCATGCATTTTGCTTATGCTTTTAAGCATCGGGAGATAAGGTTGTAGGTTGGTTGTTGTTGATTCAGCCTCACTATCTACCCAAGCTATTGGCACTTTGTAGATAGAATTTCTTCTTATACTTTCTGTTTTTAGTAATAACTCTATATCAAAAGCGAACTTTTTTTCAACCGATGGTTTGACAATATCATTTATTATCTCAGAACTAAAAGCCTTGAAACCACACTGAGTATCAATAACATAATCCAGATGAGGAATCATTCTTTTCCATGAATAAATAAACATTTTGCCCCTGTCATTTCTGGAACTCTCTTTTATCACAACTGAACAGTCTTCTCTTCTTGAGCCAATTGCTGATAAATAATTATCTTCTAATATTGGTTTTGTTAAAAGTCCTGTCTGTCCCAGGTGTGTTGATAAATCTGCGTCAGTATATAGAATAACATGATTTTTCTTTTGTGATTTTGCAGCTTCGTGCATACCATAAAGAATTGAGCCTCCTTTTTGGCTATCTTTTGTACAGTCTAGGTCTTCAACTACATCAAGATTTCTGTTGATTGCCTCTTCCAGGAATAATACCTTGACGTTATCATATTTATTCTCTAAAGTTATATCTCTTGCTATTCTTCCTGAGTTTTCCGGGCACCCGTCATCAACTAATATTAATTCCCAATTATAGTTGGTAAATTCACTGAAAAGCCAATTAAGCTGATTAACCTTAACATTAAGAAAATCTTCACCATTTGGATGTAAAGAATTTGTCAATATCCTGTTATTTTCCTTATACATTGCGAGAACGACTGAGACACTCGCATTATCTTTAAATCTTGATATATAGTGTTTTGATTTTGCAAGTTTGAGTGCAACTTTAAACATAAGGGGCGTATTTGAGTCGGGAGAATAAAATTCTTCTAAAGACGAGTATATTCCTGGCTGAATTTCATTGTAGATTCTATCGGCAATAAGATTGACATGCCTTAGGTCATCTTCCTTTCTTAAGTCAATGGTTTTTGAGGAATCATTTATCAATTCTTCCAGCAATTCTTTTTCATTTTGGCTTTTTAATTCCATAGTAGTGGCGTGGATTTTAAGATATATTTAAATTTGTTTATTCTTTTTTTGTGTGGTTGCCTGAATTTTGGCTTGAATTAGGGGTTAAAAGGTTTGAAAAATTTCCAAAACAAAAAACAAGAAAATCTTTTATATGAGGTTGCATTGCGGTTTTTAATTATGAATGGAAGAGAAAATAAGATAAAAAATCTCATCGAAACCAGCAAAAGCGTTATCATGGATTGTTGCCTGGAGAATGGCGCAATCGTGGCTGCAAATTCAGCAAAACCTTACTATTCAAAGGATGTAATGAATTATTCCTATGTTTGGCCCAGGGATGCTTTCTTTACGTGCATGGCTGCTGATATTCTGGGAATGAAGGATGTTCAAGAAAACTACTTTAGTTGGTTGATGGAGAGAGCAGAAGGCTGGAAGCAGACAGGCTTGTTTTATGAGAAATATGAGCTCAACGGATTACAGGCGTTGCACAGATTCCAGCCGGACCAGACTGGATGCGCAATAATATCAGTCTGGAACTGTTTTAGAAATGATATGAAGGAAGCGGAAAAGTACAAAGAATTGATTATTAGGTCTGCAGATGGTCTTTGCAAAGCTTGGGAAAAAAATCATTTTACTATTCCCACCAATGATCTTTGGGAAGAGAGGAGTACTTTTCCTGAGCTTGAAGATTTTTTTGTATATTCACTGTGTGCTTGCATTAAAGGTCTTTTATGCGCTCATGAATCTTTTCCGGATGAAAGATATGTATCAAAAGCTGAGGAAATGAAAGATTTAATCTTTGAATATACAAAAAAAGAAGACAATCTTTATAGGTCCTTTGGGAAAATTAATGATTATAGTATTGATGCTAGTCTACTTGGCGCTGTTTGGCCTTTTGAAATATTATTCCCTGATGATCCTTTGGCTGTTAATACTTTGAAACTTATTGAGGATGAGCTTGTAAAGGACTTTGGAGTTTTTAGGTATAAGGGTGATGTTTATGATGGGGGGATGTATAGAGGTCAATTAAGGAATAAGGGAGCCGGGTTCTGGCCTCTTTTAAATTTCTGGATGTGTATTGTTCTTGCCAAGATGGGGAGGAAAAGCGAGGCCGAGAATTACTATTTTAAAGTTATCGACTCTTTGGAAAATGAATTTATCCCTGAGCAAATCTTTAGCAATAAAATACAGAAATCTATAAGTCCTCTTTGCTGGAGTCATTCAATGTTTATAATAGCAACAAAAGAATTGGGTTATTTATAGCTTATTACTCTTGAGGTTCTACGGCTTTTCTTCTTACTCTACCTAAAGTTTTAAAAGAAGGTCATCATCCCAGACGGATATGGAGGCTATTATTTTTGATTTTGATGGGGTTATACATAATACTTTTGAATTTCATTTTAAGAGGGTGAAGGAGTTTACGGGTATAGATTTTTCTGAAGAAGAGTTTAAAGATATGCACAATGGAAACTTCTTTAAAAACAAAAATGGTAAATTCAGCCATATTGATTGGTCGGGATATAGAGATTATATATACCAGGATTTTTCATCTTTAAAGATTACTGACCAGATAAAAAATGTTCTGTTTAAATTACATGAAAACTATAAACTTTTTATTATAAGCTCTGGTGGTACG
>CAZBGG010000150.1:1119-3649 GCA_964491305.1 uncultured Methanosarcinales archaeon | reverse complement strand
GGGATCAGGAATTCTGAGCTGTCCAAACTTGCAAGATACTCCTCCAGTATTTGCAGGTTTTCTCCTACCAGATAATTCTTCAACTCCGGCAGATTGCGAGTTAACGCCACCCAATGCTTTTCATTTCCGTTAAAAGTGCATCCGGGCACGTTTTTTACCGCCCTTACCAGCTTTTCGTCATACTCAAAAGATACCGCAGTTTTCCCATTGCCCAAATTAGTATACTTCATGTTCATCTCTCCTTTCTAATTTAAAAAAGCACAATACCTTTTTGTGCTTAAATTAACTAATTGAATATTTAATTTCAGTTTTTCTGAGCTTAATTGGAAATTATTTCATCATTACCCTTCCCCAAAATAAAAAATGCCGCTCGCAGGCGGAAGTTTAAACAAAATATATCCTTATTTTATCGACTTCATCCAATAGGACCTTCGGTTATTTGTTCTTGTTTCAGTTCCTGCCTGTTTTTCATTTTCTCCCAGGCAAACTCATAACTCTTAAACTCTGGCCGAGTTGCACAGTAAAACCGTTTGCTCTTCCGGTCCAATTTAACATCAAACACTTTATCATCATTTCCCAGAAGTCGATCTTTGAAAATTGCGATTAACCCATCTAATGCTTCCACATCTACTGTTTCCTCATTTGCGTTCTCCTCCTTCGAGTATTTGTTAACTGCAATTATACTGTCTGCAAGATTGGCTTGTTCGCTTCCTCCCATGATTTGCTGGAAATTTTTCACAACACTCTTGCCATCTGCACTCTTACGTGGATGTGAAACCAGGTGAACTATCACATTATAACGTCTGGCAAAATTTTTCAACTGGGTGGTGAGCTCACCCTGCTTCCGATAATGATCCTTTTCTTGGGTCTCCGTTACCCCAGTAGAAAAAGTCATCATATTATCTACGATGAAAACCCGGCAATTATAACGCCGATATGCCATTTCCATTACCTCAAGCAGCTTATTTTCTCCCACGCCTGAGTCGTGCTCAAAAAGTTTCAATTTTCCACGATACCACTCTCTGATTTGTTCTTTTGCATTTTCCGTGGGCACCACATAAGCACCACCCAGTCCATCGCCTTTCTCTTCAGTGTTCCAGGCACCAGCAGCTTGTAACTGGATGGGGTATAACAATGATGAGCTGGAAAGTTCCCCACTATAAATAAAAACGTTATAGTTGTTTTCTAAAGCATATAAAGCTTCCTGCCCAACCAGTGTTGACTTTCCCGCACCCGGGTAACCTGTCCACAAAACCAAGTCTGAAAACTTGAAACCACCTATAACCTTATTAATAAGTTCAAGCGATGACTGCACCCGCTCCCACTCGGTGGGATCGCTTTCTTCTACATCTGCCGCATCTACAATTCCAGCTACCGGGAGTTGACGTGCATTTTTAATAGCACGGGCCACATATGCATCCCCTTCTGTCATAAGTGCATCGTTAGGATCTTTATGTGGCGTCTCTACTATTCTCAGTTTTTCCGAACCAACTTTGTCTTTCATAATCTCTACCATCTTCTGACCAGCCTCATCGTTATCAGCCCAAATCACGATTTTTTGCAGATTTTCAATCCAGCCCCAGTTTGCGTCAATAACTTTTTCCAGTGAGTTTATCCCAAAAGGCGGCGAAATCGCTTGGTAGCCGGCTTCGTAGATGCTAAGCACATCAATTTCTCCTTCAGTTAAAACAACTGTACGGCTGGGATCCACCAGTTGCATCCCAAAAAACGGCCTGCCGTTACCCTGAGCATTGACGAATTTGCTTTTTTCATCTTCTTGTTTTTCCCGGGGGATCCGGTGCTTTGAAAGCTGGTATTCCCCTCTCAAGGAGTAGAAAGGAAACAAGATGTTACCTCGATCATCGGAACAAACGCGATAGCGAATTATCGTACTATGAGATATCCCCCTGCTTTGCAAGTATTGTAATGCTTCTGCAGTAATCTGTTGGACTAGAGCGGGCAGCTTGCTTTGCTTTTCCTGCTTTTGTATTTTTTGTTGATTATTATCCACTTTGCTTCCCTCCTTTTTTTCACTAAGCTTTGAATTATTATCCGGATCACCGCCAGCCAGCTCGATTGTTTTTCTGATAGCCTCTTGCTTTTCATACCCTTCAACCGCTATAAAATAATCAACTATACTGCCACCCTTTGCGTAATTCTCAGTACAATCATTATAAGATCGCCAAGAATTCGTCTGAATGAATAGGGTGAAGTGATCATTGCGGCCACATACCGGACATGGATTGACCCAGTAATGATTGCCAGCCTTTTTCAGCCTTGAGTTTGTAGTTTTTTCTACATAGTCAATGAGATCAACCTTTTGTTTTGCATCCTCAATGTTCATTCTTTCACCTCCTTTTCCATATTTATGCAATTTGACAGAATTACTAACTTAAAGAAGCACCAGCTTTAAATCTATTCGATTTTTCTCATGCCACTTATAGTTTCAGTGTTATCTATTTGTTGAGTCTCCGAACGGTAAGGTGGGTAAGATTTCTCCAGGATTT
This sequence comes from uncultured Methanosarcinales archaeon, assembly GCA_964491305.1. GTDB lineage: Archaea > Nanobdellota > Nanobdellia > Woesearchaeales > DSVV01 > CAZBGG01. The sequence continues at coordinate 1,142 of CAZBGG010000150.1, read as the reverse complement.
TATGAAAGTTGTTAGAATTCTTG
>CAZBGG010000150.1:0-1109 GCA_964491305.1 uncultured Methanosarcinales archaeon | reverse complement strand
TCAAGATTGCATGCCTGCCACTTACCATTCCGGCCGCTCAGAAACTCGCTGTCTTCAAGCAACTGAAACACTCGTTTAAAGACATCAAGATCACGATTTGCATCGTTAATCCACCTATCGGTTATTATTCTCTTACGCTCGTCTGTTAACTTATAAACTTTTGGCCTACTAAAGCAATACTGATGATAAAGAGCTAAGATTTCATCATATGGCACATCTTCCTCCATCTTTTTGGATTTAACCGAATTATTTTGACTAGATATATGTTCTTCCCCTTCTACCCCTTCTTGTTTGTGTCGATCTGTTGTTATATTGATGTCAATCTGCTGTTGATTTGCTGTTGAAACTCCTGCCGATTTTCCTTTATTGGCAGATTGCAAGCCTGTTAATTTGTTTCCGGAACTTTGCTGGTAATAATTCCAGTTTATTATGTTTATAACGCTGAATTTATTTTTTGACTCTATTTTGATACATTCGTCCTTTTCCAATATTTTTAAGTAATCCCAAAACGTAGAAGGAGGCATTCCAATTTCTCGAGCCGCAGCATTGCGTCCAGTTACGAATTGCCCTGGTTGTAATCGTATCACCTGACGATCTACCCGCTGATTGTATTCTTGATAACTTGCCTTGCTCAAGCACCAGATCCAAACCTGCAACAGTCTTGGATTCTGGAATACATGGCTGTCGATTATATTACGATCCACCTTAAACCAACCTCTATTTTTCACTGTTACCCCTCCTTTCTTAACAAATATAAAGGACAGGGAAATACCCCGTCCTTTCCATTAATATATTTTGATTGAACTATTGTTATTTCTCACATACCTTTATTTCAGACTTCTCGCATAACTCCAGAGATCTTTTTGTTTATTCGAGTCTTCATTCATAATGGAATTAATCTCATCTGTACATAAAAAAACCCCCGGGAACCAAGGTCCCAGGGCTTTTATAAAATGCAGTTATTTAGTTTAATTTATGTTGTTCCTTTTTGGGTGAAAACTACAGTTTGCGAAGCCTTTCAATGCGCCTTGCTAACGGTGGGTGAGTCTGAAACGCCGACTGCTTGTTTCTAGGAGATACAATGAACAACGAATCCAAACCTTTTTGCG
>CAZBGG010000149.1:0-3664 GCA_964491305.1 uncultured Methanosarcinales archaeon | reverse complement strand
AAAATGCAGATGCTGGAACACTAGGTTCCAGTAAGATAGCGAAAAAAAAGAGGGGGGCAGCAGAGATTCTCACATACATTGTAGGCTGTAGCTTCCAAAATGCAGATGCTGGAACACTAGGTTCCAGTACGATAGTTGAAAAAAAGAGTGGGCCCGCGGAGATTTGAACTCCGGACCACCCGATTATCAGTCGGGCACTCTACCAGGCTAAGCTACGGGCCCATTAGCATTAATATACATTGGAATGTCCGAAGAGAGAAGCAGCCACAAAATAAAGGCTAACAATCTCATAAACCGGCACAAAACCAAGAAAAACGAGCCATTTATAAAGGTTTTGGTATGCGGAACATACCGGAAAAATGCAGCCAGAAGAATAAACATTATCTTTTGCAGAAGACACCCTGTTTGTTAATACCTTTACCAAAAAATGTCTTAAGTCTAAGCCCTCCTCAATTGAAAAATAATAATCTGCAAAATATCGATGCAATGAGCAAACCTAAAAATCAATCTCATTATTTCCGCTGCGTTGCTGTTGTTTCTCAGGAGCAGTGCTTATAACATCATCAATTCTTAATATCATTTCAGCTACTTCAGATGCCGACTGAAAAGCCTGCGTTTTTATTTGGAGAGGTTCTATTACACCCTCTTTGAAAGCGTCCATCACCTTGCCAGTAAATACATTGATTCCTGCTACCCTATTACCTTCGTCATGAGCAGAATTCAATTCAGCCATGGCATCTATGGGATCAAGACCTGCATTTTCAGCGAGTGTTTTAGGGATTACTTCGCAAGAGTCGGCAAAAGCCTTGACAGCAAGTTGCTCCCTGCCACTGAGAGATTCTGAATACTTTCGAAGACCCTTTGCAAGCTCAACTTCACAGGCTCCCGCACCTGCAATAATCCATCCAGATTTCAAAGCACAGCGGATATCGCCTATGGCATCCTCAACTGCCCTTTTTATTTCGTCAACAACGTGTTCTGTACTGGCCCTCAACAGAATTGTTATTGTCTTAGGATTTTCGCACTCTCTAATATAAATCATTTCTTCATCTCCAACCTTTATCTGCTCAACATGCCCAGATCTACCGGTATCTTCTTTTGTGAACTCATTAATCTGCGTAACTACCCTTGCACCTGTAGCCCTTGAAATCGCCTCCATATCACTCTTCTTAACTCTCCTGACAGCCATTATACCTTTTTTGGCAAGGAAGTGCTGGGCAACATCATCTATCCCTTTTTGACAAAAAACAACATTTGCTCCTGATGATGAGATCTTGTCCACCATGCTTTTAAGCATCGCTTCTTCCTGGTCAAGGAAACCCTGCAACTGTGCAGGATCAGTTATCTGTATCTTTGAATCAACTTCAGTATTTTTTATCTCTATAGCTGAATCAATAAGAGCTATGCTTGCTTTTTTAACATTTTTAGGCATGCCTGTATGAGCCCTCTCCTTATCAATCACAACACCATTTATCAGCTCAGAATTAGAGTAAGAAGAGCCAACTTTTTTTTCTATCTTTACATTCTCAAGATCAATATTCTTTATGCTCTCCCCCTGTCTTTCAGCTATTTTCAAAACAGCCTCAACAGCAATTTCAGATAGATTCTCCTTTGCAGCTTCCGCACCTTTTCCAGTCATAGCAGTACCTGCGATCAATCTAAGCTTTTTCTCATCCTTATAACTCAAAGGCTCTGCTATTTCATTTAATATTTCCTTCGCCTTTTTCGCAGCCATCCTGTAGCCCTTTGCAATCACTGTGGGATGGACTTCCATATCCAAAAGGCCTTCAGCATTCTTTAATAGTTCACCAGCGACAACAACCGCAGTAGTTGTCCCATCACCTACCTCATCCTCTTGTGTTTTGGCAACCTCAACAACCATCTTAGCTGAAGGGTGTTCGATGGCTATTTCTTTCAATATGGTCACACCATCATTTGTGATAATTACATCGTTTGAGCCATCAACGAGCATCTTATCCATGCCCTTGGGACCCAAGGTAGTCCTCACTGTCTCACCTACAAGCTTTCCAGCTTCGATATTCATTCTTTGAGCGCTTTTGCCAGAAGACCTTTGTGAACCTTCGGGCAATATGTAGATGGGTTGTCCCTGACTACCCTGATAATGATGCGTCATATTGATTTCCTCCATAATTTGTTTAGAGTAAGCAGAATAAGAGATAATATAAAAATATTTATCAACTCCAAACAAGATAGAAGCAACAATGGATGATTATTTTGCACTCCTTGACTTTTTTTATTATAAACGATAGATATTAAGATATAAATATTTTTAAACGAAGTGTTTCCCCGTGCAAAGATGCAAAAACTAACAAAAATAATAGCCACTATAGGCCCCGCATCTGACTCATACGAAACCATAAAAGAGTTATATGAAAACGGGATGAATGTTGTAAGACTGAATTTCTCCCATGGAGATTATGAGTATTTTTCAAGGATTATTGACAGGATAAGAGATATAGATGAGAATATATGCATAGTCCTTGATACTAAAGGTCCAGAAATAAGAACAAACCCTTTTGATAGTAATAGCTCTTATTTTAAGAAAGGGCAAAAAATTTCCCTTGAAAACAGCAAAGAAAACTCAACAAGCAACACTATCAGAATGGATTACCAGGCTCTGGAAGAAGTTGATGATGGTACCATTGTTTACTTTGATGATGGATTGATATCTGCAAGATTAAAAAATGAAAATGGAAAAATCTCCGCCTTGTTTTTGAATGATGGAACTCTAGGGAACAAAAAAGGCGTAACATTCAAAGAACACAATGTAAAGCTCCCATTCTTAACTGAAAAAGATAAAGAAGATATAAAATTCGGGATTGAAAAAGACCTTGATTTTGTAGCAGCCTCTTACGTAAGAACAGCTGAAGATGTAAAGGAATTAAGAGAATTTTTGGTTGAAGAAAACTCAACCATGGGAATAATCTCAAAAATCGAGCACTATAATAGCGTGAAGAATATAACTGAGATTATAAGGTCTTCTGATGGTGTAATGGTTGCAAGAGGTGATCTAGGCATAGAGTTAGACCTTGAAAAAGTCCCTCTTATACAGAGGGGAATCATAAGAGAATGCAATCTAATGGGGAGACCAGTTATAGTCGCAACACAGATGCTTGAATCAATGAAGAACTCCCCAAGACCTACGAGGGCGGAAGTAAGCGATGTTGCACACGCGATACTACAGGGAGCTGATGCCATCATGCTAAGCAGTGAAACCGCATGGGGCAAATATCCCGTTGAATCAGTACAAACAATGTCAAGAGTGGCTGACGTTTATGACAAAAAAGTAAAAAACGTCTTCGATGAGTCCCTAAGTGATGTTGATGAAGCTTTCAGCAACGAAGTTAGCCTTTTTGTCACAAAAGCGGCATATCTGGCTTCAAAAGCAATCAAAACATCAGCAATACTTACACCTACAGAAAGCGGTTACACGGCCAGAAAAGTTTCCAGGTTCAAGCCAAAATGTCCAATATTAGCCATAACAAGAGACAAAAAAGCACTAAGAAAACTAAATATTTCATGGGGAGTTTTCCCAGTACATGAGCCTGCAGTGTACTCCAATGTTGAGATGTATGTCAACGATCTGGTTGTGCTTTGACTGGAAAAAGGCCTACTTAAGAAAAACGATTTATTTGTCAGAACT
>CAZBGG010000148.1:0-3676 GCA_964491305.1 uncultured Methanosarcinales archaeon | reverse complement strand
TTCAAATCAAGCAAGAGCTTCACTTTGTTAGAACTAATGGTTGTGCTACTAAATTGAATTAACAAATCAAACAAATAACAACCTGCTTTTATAATGATTCCTACTTCATTAGTCTACGGGCACGAGGTTAAAATATGAGCCTGCCACGCCTCTTGTAGAAGCGGACCAGGGTGGGACGGCTCCCACTTCGGGAGTAACAGGGAGGGACGCCTCCCTTTGGCTATGCTTGGGGGTTACTGGAGGAGTGCTTGCACTATTCCAGCTTTGCATAGCCATTTGAACAACCCCCAATCAAGAAAAGTAAAAGTTTGCGTTAAATGTTATCGCTCCTGGATAGATGCTACTTCATAAAACACATAGTATCCTTTTGCGTATCCTATATAGGTTGTTCCAAAAGCCCTATCTAAATCTTCTTCTGTTTTGCGAAGAAGGATACGACAATTATGGTATACGTTGGTTTCGGTATCAATTACTACATGGAAACAAATATCTTCACCGTCTTCAGTTACGGTAAGAATGTTGCCGGGAGCAGGAGGGCTAAATATTCCTTCGCTGATAAGTGGGTATGTGTAAGTTCTTATAACAAACATATTGCTCACTCTCCTTTACTAGTAAATATTCTACTTAAAAATGGAAATACCTTTGTAATGGAGAGTTTTTTAGAAGCAAACCTGCGAGTTATAAATCGTTGTCTGGCCTAAAAAATATAAGGAGTGATTCAAATGGAAAAAGAACCAATTGTTGGTTTCAGCTTTTGTGGGAAGAATTATGAGGTTCCAAATTGGCAGAGGTTGTTGGTGGCTTTGTGTGAGATTTTACACGAAAAACACCCTGGAAAGTTTAAAGGGCTTAATATGCCACAAGTTTTCTCTCGGTCACCTAATGATTTGTATGATCCCAAGGTAGTATTTTCTGCCAGTGTGTATGTAGAAGGTGGCTACAGTGATTATAAGATTAAGCAAATTTCCCATGAATTGCTTGAATTGTTTGGTTACCAAGCAGAAGACTTGAAACTGTTTTAGCTAAATCTTGAAGTAATAATGTGGAAAAAACTATTTTAAAGGAGGTGAATAGATTGTCTGTAAAATCTTTGTCAGAAGGAGTTCTTAATTATAATCTTTCTAACGATATAGAGAGGGCATGTAAGGGAGAAGAAATGGATATGGGTTTTATTGTTCAGATGGTCGAAGAACACGGGATGACGCCGACACATTTAACGGCATTGGATATAACTGGTGCGAAGGAATTATATAAAATAGGTGGCGAAAGAAAAACTGATTTAGGTGAAACCGATTTGTATGGTAATACCCCGGTACATTATGCAGCACTAGTGGGAAATGAAGATTTTTTTATTCGTAACGATATCCGCAAGAATAACTTGGTAGTAGAAAATAAAGAGGGGAAAACCCCTTTGGATTTTGCGGTGAATAACAACACCAATCAATCGATAGAACGAGTTGCATTAAATAGTAATGATATAGATTTTATAGCCAAAACATTTTATCTTACTAAAAACTGGGAACATTTAAATGGTATTAATTACGAAGAAAAGGATTTTTCAAGAGAAGAAATAAGGGATAAAATTTTGGGATATGCCCATGATGATGAGAAAAAAGAGATATTTATGGCTACTAAAGACTTGTATGTTGAAGATTTATACATTAAAGGGGAGTTAGGGGATTTGGAAGGGCTTGAAAATTGTTTAAAACTTTGGAGTGAAGAAAAAGAATTAACGGAATTATTAGATTATTTTGTTTCAAATAACAACTATGAGGTGGCAAGCGTTGTATTTAATAATCTTGATACGGATGTACAACTTCAAAAGATAGCAAGCCTTGAGCCAGGTGAAGCCCATGAATTGTTTTATAATACCCTGCGATTACCTAAAAATTTTCAGGAACCAGCCTTAAAAGATACGCCAATAAATAAAGAAGCACTACTTACAGAAGATGTGATTGCCACTTTGCATAGTGATTTCATTAACCCTGAATTGGGTAAGAAGGTGGAAGATGATATGGGCAAACTCGCTCAAAATCCCGATCTGATTAAGGAACATAATCTTGGAACCACACATCTGATGGCTTTAGGGGTTAACAGTGTGGGCAATATAGGGCTGACCCCTGGGGAGAGCTATAGTGAAAGGTTGAACAGAAAAGATAGTTTGGGTAACACACCTGTTCATTATGCTTGCTGGGCAAATAATGAAGAATTTACAAGAAAGCTTAAAGTATGTGATAAGCCAAATTCCCTTCAGGTTAAAAATTATTACGAACAAACTCCAATAGATGTAGGCATGGAAAGCGGAAATGTTGATATGATGGCAAAGTTGGTTCGTGATGCCAATTTGCACAGCAACATACCCGCAAGTCATGAAAATCAGGATAAGCTGCGGAAACAATTAGCTGGAATGGTTAGGGGTAACTCTTATCCAAAAGAGACGATTAATACAAAATCAACTACTCTTGCCTAAAGAAAAATCGCCTTCCTATAAAAGAAGGCGATCTGGATTATATGTCTTAATTTCCTACTCTCAGTAGGATATTAACTTTCTGTTAAAAGACAGAGTTTAGGGATAACAGTTTTTTTATGTGCTAAATCAGATAAGGGAGGGATAAAAGATGTGGTTTGAATTTCAGAAAGATGGGAAACCCCAATTAGTAAACTTAAAGGAAGTTTATATCATTGAAAGAGAGGAAGAGTGTAGCGTTCTGAACTTCAAGAACGGGGAACGCCTTGTTGTAGATTTCCCTTATGAAAAAACCCTTAATTTGTTGAGAATCCATATTGTTTAAGGGTATATATAAAATAAATAGTAAGGAGGGTGAACATGGGTTATACCATAGTTTACGACCGAGGATACTTGAAAGTATCCGAAAATATTTTTATCCCGATAGTTCAGTTGGGGTGTAACAATGTTTTTGATTTTGGAGCAAATGGGCAAATGATACCGGCTAAGAACTGGACAGTTATCAATTTAAATGACCGAAGCAAATATCTATACACCAGAGCCGAGATCAAAGAGCTTGCAGAGTGGGATGCAGGTAGAGATGGAACGCCTCACAAGAGCCGATACAAGCAATTCGAGGTGAAGGAGTGGGAGAAGTTTATAGAAAACGGAGTTAAGCATGCTTTAACAGTGGAGCAGTATTTAGAGCATGGTAATACTATCATAGCTTATCCAGAGGGAAGTAACTATGGAGAAACTCCTATTACTTATAGGATAGAAACAACAAGACAACTGTTGGAGTTCATCTTCCGTGATAATGGCAGGGGAAAGCTTAGGATTAAGTTCATCAACAGAGATTTAAAGCGCCCCAAGCAAAAACGAAAAAGAAGAGAAAAGAAGTTTTACAATTATTTTTATGCTCTGAAAAAAGAAGAGAATTATGGATGTAGGTATTTGGTAAGGTTGACAAAGTATGGATACAAATATCAGCCATACCAAAGTAGCAGCAACAAAAAATTTGCTTCTGAAAAAGCAGCACGAAAGTATCTAGAAAAATACAGGAATCGATTAGAAGGTTTTGAGCCTGTATTGATTCAGGAAGAAGCATATATGTAGATATAAAAAAGAAAGAGGTGAAGATTTTAACTAAATCGCCAAGAATTCTCCCGCCTCTGAGCGAAGCGAAGGCGGGAGATGAATTGGCAGAAAGGAGGAGAACATGCAACACAA
>CAZBGG010000147.1:0-3685 GCA_964491305.1 uncultured Methanosarcinales archaeon | reverse complement strand
TGTTATTTGAAAAAATATTTTCAAACACATACATCTGTGAACTACCCCCGCTTCTATAAGCGGGAGCTTCCTGTTTCTTAGAGCTTAGCCTACAATGTAGGTGTATTGATAAAAAACAATTTTTTTAAAATGCTTAGGAGGTGGCAAGATTCGCACGTTAATAATTATTTTGCTTGTATATTTATTGTTTGCTATATTTTTGTTTCTTGTAGCATTAGTAATACCCCCTGCAAACAATGATGTTGCAGTAGAAAAAAGACAGCCCATCAAACATACGGAGGATGTTAATGACAAAGTTCTTTGGGAGCCGGAACTACCCAACCCTCCTGAATTGGAGATAGGTGAGGGTATGCCTTATCCATTTAGTTCTCCACGACCATATCGCAATATATTTCGGGACGAAGATGGCAATCCTTTGACTGAACCGATACCTTCGCCGGAACATCAACATATAGGAAAAATTGAATAAAAAACATAGTTTGGGTTGACAATATAATATTTTGATATTACAATATATAAGAGGTCTTATTAAAAAAATAAGCACGGCGAATTGTAAATTATTCCCAAAACATGGGCCCTTTTTGCAAGCTGGATACCCACGCCCTGCGGTTATCAGAATGTTCTGACAAATATAACAACCCTTTGTATGGGGTGTTATATTTTTTTTTGTACGCGCGTACGGTAAAGGTTGATTGGTTTGTAAGCTGTATAACCAAAAACAGAGAAAGTTGAACTGTAAAAATGGAAAGGAGGTGTCAATATTATAAAATACATTATGGTTTTAACATTAGTTTGTTTGGTGGGGGTTGTAGGATGTCAGGATGATCAAACTAGTAAAAAGGAACTTGAAAATGTTGCTATACGAGGACAAGTTGAACGGGTTAATGATAATGGTATGTTTGTAGAAGAAGATGGTTATAATCATACATTAGCTTTAGATTTTGACAAAGACGTTGAAGATGTAGAAGGAGATTTAGAAAGTAAATATAATGATACAATTTACTCTGTAGCACAAATAAGTAAAGGCGATGCAACAAGTGTATTGAAAAATGGAGAAGAAGTTGGATTTGATGTAATTGAGAAAGGCATGAAGGTAGAAGTTTCTTTTACCGGGCCGATACAAGAAAGCTATCCTGTGCAAGCAACTGCTGGGGTTATTCAAATTTTGGAGAATTAACCACTTACCCTAGTAAATAGAAAGATAGATATTGCCAAAAGACACCTTTTAAAGGTGTCTTTTTTACATTTAAGGAGGGATTTTAATTATGAGCAACATTTACTCACACTCCATTGAAGGAAAACCTTGGAGACTCATAAAGGATCACTTGTATTCCACGGCGATCATCGCTGGTATGAATGCCTCGCATTCAGTTCCACAGTTAGCAGAGCTTGCCTATATAGCCGGTTTACTACATGATGCGGGAAAATATCTGCCCAAATTCGCTGATCGCCTCAAAGGTAAACCTGTAAGTATTGATCATTCTATAGTTGGAGCTGAGGTAGCAAACCAAAGATATAGTGGTGGAAAAGAACTGTTAGCTCCTGTAATTGCGGGGCATCATGCAGGATTACCCGATTACGGCTCTTCTGAAGGAAGAAATAATACCTTATGTAAAAGGTTAAGCAAGGCTACTATTGATGAAAAACTTTTTGAGGAGGTAAAAATACCGGACTATTTTTCCTTGCCGGGGAAGACAACCGAGCTTGGCTTGTATTTCTGGGCTAAATTTATTTTTGCCTTTCTTGTAGATGCTGATCGTTTGGATGCAGAAAGTTTTTTTGATCCGGAAAGAGCCATTAAAAGACATAGGAGTTATTCTATTGCCGATCTTAAAAACTTACTGGATAGTTACATAGACAACAAGGAGAAATCAGAAAAAAATATTGATAGGCTACGCAAAGAAGTGCTAAACGAATGTCGAGAGGCAGCCGATATACCTCCAGGGTTCTTTAGCTTAACGGTTCCGACGGGTGGAGGGAAAACTCTTTCTTCAATGGCCTTTGCGCTCAATCACTGTGTTAAATATAAGAAAGATCGGGTTATAAGTGCAATACCATACACAAGCATTATTGAACAAAATGCGGGAGTTTATAAGGAAGCCCTGGGAGAAGAAAATGTTTTAGAACACCATTCTAATCTCGATTTCGATGATTACGGGGAACCAGAGCTTGCTGAAAAGATGAAATTGTCTGCAGAGGACTGGCGAAGCCCGGTGGTGATGACTACAAATGTGCAATTTTTTGAATCACTGTTTACCAGAAGTGCTTCTCTATCACGAAAATTGGCTTCTGTGGCTAACAGCGTAATTATTTTGGATGAAGCACAAATGATCCCAACCAACTTTTTAAAACCTTGTATTTGGGCACTAATCGAATTGGTAAATAACTATAATTGCACAGTAGTTTTTTGTTCTGCCACTCAGCCAGCTTTGTCAAAACTAATGAAAGATATTTCTATTACTGAAATTGTCTCTGAGCCTGAACAACTATACTCGCAACTCAAACGAGTAGATGTGCACTATGTAGGCAAAATGAACGATGAAGAAATAATGCAGGAAATGGATGAAGCTCACCAGGCAATCTGCATAGTTAACACTCGAAAACACGCAAGGCTTTTGTACGATCGAGCAAAAGATAAGGATAACACCTTTCATTTGAGCACTCGAATGAATCCGGTAACAAGGGCAAGTAAGCTTCAAGAAATAAAAAACAAACTAAGAGATGGACACGCATGCAAAGTAGTATCTACTCAGTTGGTAGAAGCAGGGGTGGATATTGACTTCCCTATTGTGTATCGTTCGGCGGCGGGGTTGGATTCTATAGCTCAAGCTGCCGGGAGATGTAATCGTGAAGGAGAAGCGGATGTGGGAAATGTTTATGTTTTCAAACCAGAAGAACACGGTATGCCTCGGGGGTGGTTAAACCGAACTGCCTCGATAGGGTTGGATTTACTCGGTGACCATGATGATCCACTTGCTCCCAAAGCTATTGAAGATTACTTCGATACCTTGTATCACATCGACGCTGAAAACCCAGGCGTTGAAAGCATAGATAAACAAGAAATAATTAGCCTTATTGAACACGCTCCTCACTCCCAAAGGGGGTTTGATTTTGAAGAGATTAGCAACAGGTTTAAATTGATCGATGACAATGCGTATTCAGTGATTGTGATACTGGATAACAATCTGGATGTGATAACGCAAATAAGGGAGGGTGTATCTTCACGCAATCTACAAAGATACGGCGTGAAAGTGTATCAGGATGAGCTGGATGAATTAATTAAATCTGGATATGTGAAAGAAGATCAGGGATATTATGTGCTGTGTCATTCTGGTGCTTATGACAAAAACATAGGCTTGTTGTTTGCAAATGAAATTGACATGGAAACTTTGATTGTTTAGCGAACCCTTAGCGGACACATTTTCCCTGCATGTTCGCAGGTCAATAATAGCGGGGCTTGTAGTGCTTTGTTTTTTAAGAAAAGTGTTTGCTTTGGGGGTGTTGTATATGGTTCGCGAAAGTGTTGTTTGTGTGAATTGATATATGCTGATTGTAGCTACAAGTGTCGCTCCCCATGCGGGAGCGTGGGTTAAAACAAAGTGGCCTCAATCAGGAAGGTTGAGGTTTTATGTCGCTCCCCATGCGGGAGCGTGGGTTAAAACTGTATATCCTTGGAAGTAGAAGA
>CAZBGG010000146.1:0-3701 GCA_964491305.1 uncultured Methanosarcinales archaeon | reverse complement strand
AATCTTACAATTTCCTTTAATTCGGGAACTACAGAATAAGAGTCATCTCCTGCTTTTATAAGATATTTGTTTTTATAATAATCAGGCATCTCAGCCAGACTCTCTTCTCCATACAAAGCCATGATTGCACTTCCGACTGTTCTCTGGTCAATATCCGAGCCAAGTATTTTCACCCTGAAATCTTTTATATTTTCCTGCAACACTTCTCTTAAAATCATCGCTATAGAATAGGCCTCCTGGCCTGTAGAGCAACCTGCTGACCAAATGTAAAGATATGGCTCATTATTTTCCATTTTTTCTTTTATAGCCTGGGGAAATATCCATTCCTGAAGTTCCTGGTAGAGGCTCAGATCCCTAAAAAAATGGGTAACGTGGATTGTCAGCTCTTTTTCCAGTCTCTCTCTTTCTTGCTTGGAAGTTTCAAGGAGTTTTATATAATCAGAATAAGAATAGAGGTTATTTCTTCTTAATCTTGTTTCAACCCTTCTTTTAAGAAAAGTATCCCTGTAATGGAAAACATCAAACCCAAGAAGGCCCTTTATTTTCTTTTTTAAAAGATCCCAGTTGGAAGGATCTTGTATTTGAATAGTTGGTATAAATTTTTGTTTACTCATTTTAAACTAAATAATCTTTTCTCCATCCCTGCTTTTAATTGTTGCTTTAAAATCTTTAGTACTAAACCTTACAGTCCGTCCTAAATTACCTCCTATGTCCTGGCTTTCAACCGGAATACCCTTTTCTTTTAGAATTTGTAATACTGCATTTTGATTCTCTTCGCCAATATTTCTCTGTTCTATTTGGGTATGATTAAACATATTCCCCCCCCCTACAAGCTTTGCCTTAATGTTTTCTAAAGAAGCGCCTCTTAACTTCATCCTTTTGATCATCCTCTCTATTGCAACGTCTGCAAACCTGATTTGTCTTAGCTCTTTTATGGTTGAGAAAACAAAATTTGCTTTTTCCCTTGTAACTGGGACAGAAATCACATCCACGGCTCCACGGCTCAATAGATCTATATAGTCCGTTGAAGAGTTGACATTAGTAATAATAATATTAGCAGCCTTATTTATATTAAAAATTTCTTCAAGTATGCAGTTATCCTGTGTTTTTTGTGAAATTTTTGCATCAAGGACTACCAAATAAGGATTAAATTTTTGGAAGCTTTTAATAACTTCTTCTTTATTATTAATAATTTCCTTGACTTCATATCCACACGAAATAAGAGAATCTTTAAGAGTAGCTTGAGCTTTCTCATCCTCGTCTGCCAAAAGTGAGGTAAAATCTATTTCAGGAATTTTACTCCTGCTACTATCCGGAAGCATTATATGGGCAAGACCAGAAACCTTTTTTTGTTCATCATAAAGCACTAAACCTACACATGAGCCTAGGCCTAAACATGTCAAAGTGGCTGGTTGGTCCACCACAAAAAATTTACCCATTCCAACGATTATTTCATTTGTCATTTGAATCCTGCTTAATTTCCCGGCTATACTTATTGTTTAGCCTGTCTAGCAGCGTTTTCATTGTGTCTATATCAAACAAAAATAAAAAATCACCTACTACGCTCTGTCCATTGATAGATATATTGGCCTTATTACATAGAACATTGTCTGCGTATTCACTGGTTTTCATTAGTATATTGTCTAATATTGCCTGAACCATATCAGAATTAACAACTGGAACGCCAGGTAAGGCACGGACATTCATCATGTTTGAAATTGCATTCAAATAAGAGCCTATGAATATGTTTGCCATTTCCTTGAAAGCTGACTCACTTAATTCATCCATAACGGTTGTCTGTCCCACTTCATTACCCATCATCAAGTCCACTAAACCAAGGGTACACTCCCTTGAAAAAATAAAAAGAGTTTCTCCCGACAAATCCCCTAATATTGGTGAATAAATAGTTACAACTATTGATTCTGGTCCTCCAAACTCTTCTGAAAAATGTTGAATCGGAACAAACTTAGTCTCCGGGACATCCATCTCTATTTTCTTGTTAAGCATCTGAGAGAGAGAAGCAGCTGCATTACCTGCGCCTATATTCCCTATTTCATTAATGGCGTCCAAATGTATTTGACTAATATTTTCTTGCTTGTCCATAAGACCACTCCTATTAATTCTATTTAAATTATTTATTTAAATTATTTTCTTTTTTCAAGTACTATCTTTCAACCCATAATTTGTTTTCAATTTATCAACTAGCAAATCTTGGGAAGATTTATCAAGTATAAAAATAAAACTGCCATCGATTCTTTCTCCCTCAATTTCAATTTGTGTTGAAAAACAAAGGGTTTTTTTAGATGGGTTGTCAACCTTTCCAAATACATACTCAAGCATGGGACCTAGATAATCCCCTGCAACAACAGGAACATCAGGAATTATTCTTAGACTAAATAAATGTGCCAATGCATTAAGGTATGCGGCAGTAAAAATATTTGCCATCTCTCCAAAAGCAGATTCAGTAAAATGGTCCATTACCTTATGAGTTTGTTTATTATCTTTGAGAATGAAATCAGTAAGCTTCATGGCTGTTCCTCTTTCAAATAAAAAGAGAGACTGACCACCAATATCTCCCCTCACTTTCAGATAAATTGACATAGCTATTTTTTTTCTTCCGCCAAGAGATTCTGTTAAATCCTCTAAGGTCAAGAACTCAGCCTTTGGTATATTAATATCTACTTTTTTTCCTACTAAATCTGAAAGAGCAGTGCTAGCGTTACTACTAGTTATACTACTGATTTCATTCAGGGCATCTTGTTGAAATTCCGTTAATTTTTCAGTGGGTCTTTTTTCCATGTTTATACCTCAATCAAAAAGTGTTGCTACATCAAGAATCATGGCAACTTTTCCGTCTCCAAGGATGGTTGCACCTCCCAGACCCTTAATTCCTTTAACCATGTCATCTAAACTTTTAATTAAGACTTGTTGTTGGGTAAGAATATTGTCCACCACCAAACCAATTTTACTATCTTCTTTATCAACTATAATCACTGTATAAGTATCCAAATCATTTCTGGAATTTCCATGGAGTAATTCAGAGAGCCATACTAACGGAATGTCTTCATTCATTAACAAAAATACCGGGTTACCATGTATAGTTTTTATGTCTTTTTTCTTTATTTTAACTGTTCGCTCAATGGTAGAAAGAGGTAAAGCATATTTTGAATCATCTATAGAAACTATAAGAGAGTTGACTATAGCCAGTGTTAAAGGGAGCTGAAGTTTAATGGTTGTTCCTTTATCCAATTCAGAATCAAGTTTCACATTGCCCCCTAAATTTTTAATTTTTGTTTCAACTACATCCATGCCCACTCCTCTTCCAGACACTTCAGTAATATTTTCATTGGTGCTCATTCCTGGCTTGAATATAAGTCTTTTTAGTTCTTTTTCAGACAATTGTTCAGCCTCTTCTTCTGTAATAACGCCTTTTTTAATCGCACCTTTTTTAACCTTCTCTCCATCGATTCCTGCCCCATCATCTGAAATTTCAATTATAGCGTTTGTTTTCTCTTTTCTTGCAACCAAGTAAAGGGTGCCTTGAGGATCTTTACCTTTATTTTCGCGCTCTTCCGGAGTTTCAATGCCGTGGTCAACCGAATTCCTTAACAAGTGGACAAGAGGGTCCCCTATTTCATCAAGCACAGTCCGGTCAAATTCAATATCCTGGCCTTCTATCACTAGGTTTACTTTTTTGTTCT
>CAZBGG010000145.1:0-3708 GCA_964491305.1 uncultured Methanosarcinales archaeon | reverse complement strand
TCGTGCCTAAATTTTTATTGTTTTTGTCTTAAAAATAATTTTTGGATGAAGCCTAAAAATTCATAATATTTTTAAATAAAATTTCTTTTTAATTCCTTATGCGTAGGGTTCTTGTTACGGGGGGTGCTGGTTATATAGGTAGTGTTGTAGTTAAGAGCTTAATTGGGAAGAATCATGAAGTAGTTGTAGTGGATAATTTAGCTAACGGAAAGGTGGAAAATATCAGCGGCGACGCTTTATTTTACAAGCTTGATCTTAACAATATCAGTGATTTAAGGGAAGTTTTTTCTAAACATGAATTTGATGCGGTTATTCATATTGCTGCCTATAAATCGGTTGATGAATCTATGAAAAACGCCAGTAAGTATTGTGATAACATCATTGGCACCATTAATTTGCTTAAAGTAATGGTGGAATATGGTGTTCAAAAAATAATCTTTTCCTCCTCTGCTGCAGTTTATGGTATTTTAGAAGAGGGTGTTGCAACAGAAGAAACTGTTACCAGTCCCGTAAATTTTTATGGTTTCACTAAACTGGAATGCGAGAGAATAATTGAATGGTTCTCCGAAATACATGATGTGAGATATGTTTTTTTAAGGTATTTTAATGTTGCTGGCGATGTTTTGGGATATATTGATCCAGATGCTATGAATATCTTTCCAATATTAATGGAGAACGTAATTGGGAAGAGGGAAAGGTTTACAATTTTTGGTGATGATTATGATACTTTTGATGGTACTTGTGTAAGGGATTATATCCATGTGTCTGATCTGGCAGATGCACACATTAAATCGCTTGAATTAAATGATAACAATATCATAAATCTAGGAACATCTGAAGGCAAGAGTGTTAAGGAAATAGTTAGTGCTACTGAAGAGGTAACCGGAAAAAAATTGAATGTTTCTGTTGGTGGGAGAAGGGTAGGTGATCCTGCAGTTTTATTGGCATCAAACGAGCTAGCCAAAAATCTATTAGGTTGGCGACCTAAATACACCATACATGATATCATTAGCTCTACTTACGAGGCGTACAGAAAAAATGGAATATCTGAGTAAAGAGTTAAATGTTGTCCTCGAAGCTGTAGAAGAAGTAGGTCAACAAATTATGAATATTTATAATTCTGATTATCAAGTGGAGTTAAAGGCAGATGAAAGTCCCTTAACAAAGGCTGATAAACTGTCCCATGATTTGCTGATATCAAGATTGAGTACTTTTCCTTATGGTATTATATCTGAGGAATCCGAGAATATCCCCGGTTCAATGAGTAATGTTTATTGGGTTATTGATCCCCTTGATGGCACCTCTGATTTTATACAAAAAACCGATGAATTTTCGATAATGGTTGCTCTCCTTAAGGATGGCAGGCCGGTTTTAGGCGTAGTTTATGCTCCTGCATTGGATAAATTATGGTATGCTCTGGATGGAAAGGGTGCTTATATGATTGAGAATAATGCAGAGAGAAGGATTTATACTTCAGAAATTAAAGATTTGAAAGATTATAGATTTGTCATAAGCAGAAATCATTTTAGGCAGGAGGATATGGATGTTGCAAATAGGTTAGGTATAACAGATTTCAGGAAGATGGGTAGCGTGGGAGTAAAATTCTGTAGGATTTCCCAGGGTCTGGCTGAGCTTTGCGTTTATAAGACATCAAAAATGGGTCTATGGGATGATTGTGCATCTCATGTTATATTGAAGGAAGCCGGAGGTCATGTATTTGATGTAAACGGAGAAGAGCCGTCTTATAATCTTTGTTCAAGGAAGATGGAGAGCGGTTTTATTGGTACGAATGGATACAATAAAAAGCCCATTATTGAGGCTGTTAAAAGTCTATAAGTGGAATGAATTGAAAGAGGTTGTGGTTAAATGAATGTATTAGTAACGGGAGCTGCGGGTTTTATAGGTTTTCACACGGCTATGGAATTATTAAAAGAAGGCCATATTGTCACCTTAATTGATAATTTCAATGATTACTACGAACCTGCTCTTAAGAGGTCCAGGGCAAAAATGTTGTTTGATAGCTACGGTGTCCAAGTCCTTGAGGTTGATGTTACTGACTACTCCAGGTTGGAAGAGGTATTTATGAACAATGACTTCAAAAAAATCTTTCATTCTGCAGCCCAAGCAGGAGTGAGGTTTTCCATTGAAAATCCTTTTATTTATGAAAAAACCAACATCAGAGGTACTCTTAACTTGCTGGAGCTTTCAAGAAGATATAACATTGAACAGTTTGTTTTGTCATCTTCAAGTTCAGTATATGGTAGTAGGGAAAAAGCTCCTTTCTCTGAAGAGGACAAAGTGGATCGTCCTATTTCAGTTTATGCTGCGTCGAAGAAGTCTAACGAAGAATTGTGTTTTACCTACTGGCATCTCTATGGAATAAAGTGCACCTGCCTTAGGTTCTTTACCGTATACGGTCCATGGGGTCGGCCTGATATGGCCATTTTTAAATTTACCAAAAACATACTTGAGAAAAAGCCTATAGAGGTATATAACAGCGGGAAGATGAAGAGAGATTTTACGTTCATTTCTGATATAGTATCAGGTGTAGTCTCTGCTTTGAAAACCCCTTTTGATTACGAGATATTTAATCTGGCCAGAGGGGAAGCCTTAAATTTGCTTGATTTTATAAATGAGATTGAAAAATCAACAGGTATCAAGGCCGACATGAAAATGATGGAGCTACAGCCAGGTGATGTAAGAATAACAAACGCTGACATCAGCAAGGCCAGGAAAATGCTTAACTACCAGCCCGGTGTTTCAACTGCTGAGGGGATAAAAATGTTTGTTGATTGGTACATATGGTATCATAATATAAATCTTTAGTCATCTTTTAGTTTGTTGTTCTATATCATAATTAATTGCAAAGTTACAGATATTGGATGGATATCTTTATTTTTGTCTCTTGTTGGAAGAATTAGATGCAACCAAGAAAAGGGGCGAAATAATTTCTGGACACTACAAAACCTAAAATTTTCGGAAAACTTTATATTTTAGTTTACCTTTTCGCCCTGTCCCCACGCAGAGGGTTGTTCTTTTTCCGGAAAAAAAGAGGAGGGGCAAACTGGCTTTTTTGAAGCTAGCACAACTATAGGGGGTGGTAATTGTGCTTTCAAGCGAATATAAGGGCGTTGATTTTCATTTGGAGACTCTTAAAATTTATTATTGTGGAGAATGTCTAATGGAAATGGTTGCTGAATCAAAAAGGAATGCTTTTTGCAGTATTTGTGATAAGAGGGGCTGGATTGTCAGCTACAGTTGTTTGGGCTGTGGCAGAAAATGTGATCTATTTCGCCAGAATCCCGATGTTGGAGAGCCTTGCTATAGCTGCCCGTAACTTGTAAGGTTATCTCTTCAGCGGAACTACTTGTAGCTCTTTATTTCGGACTCGGAAGGGATGGCAGATGCAAATGATGCAATAAATATCATCAAAAACACAAGAGTAAAGGCGAATCCCAGTGAAAGTCCAAAATTTTCGCCGAATCTTTCTGGTGGGAAGGTCTCCTGGAACTTGCCGTAAGAGGTGTAAACGGCAGAGATTATAAATCCCATCAAGCTTACTATTGCCATGTTTGTTGGTGTTACAGATAATTTCATATCATTTTTAGCACACATTTTTTTTAAATATTTTTCCAATAACTAATGAGTGAAGAAATTTTTGTAAATGGTTGCACTTAACTATGGTGAGGCGTTTGCTCTTGTTGCTCC
>CAZBGG010000144.1:2636-3718 GCA_964491305.1 uncultured Methanosarcinales archaeon | reverse complement strand
CTATTAGTACTTCTTCGTATAGTTCTAAGTCTGTAAAGCTAATATCTGTGACGTGTGGCGGAGTTACATCTTTGTATTTGAGTGATGGTTTTTGGTTTGCTGTTATTGTTATTGCTCCTATGGCTTCGCTGTTGTACCTCGTTCTAAGTTCGAATTCGTGAGCAAAGCCATCTGCTAGGTTAGGAACATAGCAACTAACTCTAAAGTTAGGATCTCCGTCAACTGTTATTACTTCGTGTGATGTGGATGAACAGCTCTCTCCACCTATTCTCGGGAAGAATGTGACATTGCTATCAACGAAGTGATGTCCTTCAAGTAAGTTTGTTGTAAAAGATATCATTTGGCCTGCTTCTAATTCTTCTTCAGCGGAGAAGTTGTATACGTTGCTGTCAAATGAGAAAGTGTTCATTATCACTTTTGTTTTTGTTGAAGCATTTTCATGTGTAAAAGTAGTATTAAATTTGTAAGTTGTAGCTGTTGGCGCATCGAATTCGAAAAATACTGGTTTTTCTTCTCCTGGGCTTATTATTATGTTTTCATCGTGGAAAAAAATGTCATCATACTTGCTTGTGTTTAGTGTGAGGTTTAATTCTTGGTTTCCTGTGTTTGTTATGTTAAATAGTGATATGTATTGTTGTGTTTGTGCTACAACGTTGTGTTCTACTTCTGCAGGTGATTGTACTGAGTAGTCAGGCGTTATATCTGTTCTCAAATCCCGTGTTATTGTCTTACCTATGTTGTTTGTGAATGTCATTTGATAATAGTCTGTTTGGCTTTGGTGTTCTGGAACTCTTATTCTTTTGGTGATTTCTTTGTTATCAAGAACGTTTAAAGCGTAGTTATGACTGGTTCTGTATGATCCTTGTCTTAGTATTCTTGTGTCGTAATTCTCACCTGTGATATTTGTTTGTATTAGTATTGGTACGTTTCCTTGGTTGATTATGTTCACTGTGTGGAATTCTTCTGAGCCGTGTGCTTGAGTGTTGTTGCTAACTACAATGGAGAAATCTTTGTTATTTTCAACTCCTACAACTGATCTTCTAGAAGATGTACCTTTAGAACCGTCAGGGTTCGTCCAGCTT
>CAZBGG010000144.1:0-2626 GCA_964491305.1 uncultured Methanosarcinales archaeon | reverse complement strand
TTAAAAAAGTATGTTCCTGGTAGTGTGCCTTTTGGAATTGTAATATTTAAATATTCTTCGTATTGTGTGTGTTTTGTTCTTTTAGGGTATGTTTTTTCACCGCCTAGCCATTCATCTGGTAAGCCGTTAATGCTCACATTAACATCGTATACGTCAACGAATCCTTCAAAAGAATAAGTGAATGGAACATTTAAGTTATAATCATGTGTTTGGTTAACTTTATTTGTTGTTAAATCGCTTGTGATAATATCTATAGCACTTGGCTCTTTATGAACCGTGAAATTAACAGTATCCTCACCTAGCTTTGTGCCTGCTTCTTCCTTTTCTCTAACCTTAAAAGTAATGTTATGAAATCCTTCTTCATTTTGTGGAGAGTATGTTAATGAAAACAACCCACTGTTTTCCTCAAGATAATCTTTTGTCTCGTAATTTTCAAAAGAAATCACTTCCTCATCTCCATTATGATTTATTATAAATTGAGCTGAAGAAACATTCAACAACCCCCCATCATCCCAAGCAAAAACTCTAAATTGATATTCTTTGTTAAATTCCAAATCATTAGCATCGTCCCAATCATCGCTTCCAATAAGCCAATCGTCAATTTGCGGAGGCAAATCTATAACAGAAATATTATAAACAAACAAATCACTTGAATCGTTAAGTGTAAAATTCATACCAAGACCCATACCGAAAGGAACTGGTAAATTATCTTGGGTATAAGATCTTATTCTTCTTGATAAATTCTCAATGTTTCCGGGGCTTACTTCTAAATAATTCTTATTAGGAGGTTCTATGATTTCATCTGTATACTTTATTTCTGGCTCAAATGAATTAAATCCTGTAACATTAAAAATCCTGTCTACTGAAAAATTTAAATCCACGTTACCTGTATTCCTAACAGAGATATTAGGCAAGGAAATAGTTGTTGTTGACTCTGATAAAGAAAGAGTTACATTAATCAAATCTTTAACAAACTCCCAAGACTCATTAACAGGTATATCAATTGAAAAATTTTCATTATTCCAATAATCATTAGTTGTATTAACAATTAACTCAGATTCATACAAGCCCGGAGGCTTATATATAGGCGTTGAAATATTAATAAATTTAATAATAGAATCATTTCTTGGCACGTTAAAACTTCCTTGAGGAATACTAACCCACTCAGTTGGCATCGAATGTTCTACTATGGAAAAAGAAACATCTTGTAAAGGAACATTTCCAGTATTATTAATCAGCACTTCATAATCTTTTATAGTATCATGTTCTTGAATTTCATCAAAAGTTAAAACAACTAGTTCTGGTGAGACATTAATAAAATAATTTATGGATTCATTAACATTTAAATTAAATACATCTATAGTACCATTGTAGGTTCCCTTAGAAAAGTTAAATAATTCAAACTCCGCTGTAAAAGAACGATTATTACCTGCGCCAATAGATAACAAATTATTCCTTTGCCTATCCAAATGATCATAAAACGTGAAGAATCCTTTTGTATCGTTCAAAAACAACTCGCCTGTAGAAGTACTACCAGTATTATCAACCCTTATGCTAATGTTTTGTTTTTCATCAAGTGCTTCATCCAACAATAATTCTGTAACATTAAACGCGATATCCACATTATCCTGTATTACTATTAGTGATGAATACGATTCTTGATCTTGAGAGCCGTCATAATTATCATAAAACAAGTCAAAATTAAAATTATAACCTGCAACTGATTGTCCTTCATTTAAAGTAATATTAAACACAAACTCGCACAACTCGCCGAATTCAATATCGTCACAACCACTAAAAGAATAATTATGAACCAAACCACCAGTAGTAGTCTCTTCAACAGACCAATTAACATTTCTAATGGTGCTATTTGGAGTTATATTAAATGATTTTTCAAAGGAATACTTATCTGTAAAAACATAATCTTCAATATCAATTCTATCTTTAAAATTAACAACTAAATCCGCCATATGATTTTGAGCAAAGAAAACTTCATCAGAATTATTATTTAAACTTATAACTTCACTAACAAGCAAATCACCATCATGAAAAACATTGATATCTTGATAAAACTTGCCAGAAACATTCTCTTTATACTCTGGTAAGAAAATGCTATTGCTTCCATCAAAGTATTGTTCAAAAAAGAAATCCTGGCTTGTAAAAGAAACCATGCCCGAAATAGGAACCGAGTCAACATCAACAATTTCATAATCAAACAACCAAAAACGATTAACAACCCCATCAGAAAAAATATCCACATTGACATCGTTAATAGATACATTAGATAAATTAAGCTCCCCGCCATCAATTACTATAGAATAAAACTCAGAATGATACGAATCAACAAATGAATTAGAAGCATTAAAAAAATTCACATAAGAATTATTAATCAAAGAATCACTATTAAAAACATCAACGAAGTAACCATCAAAGCTATCAAGCAAACCTGAATGATCTGCTAAAATGGTTTGACCTTCACTTCCTGAAACCGAAGCATCACCGGAATAAAAAGATAAAGGAAGAACAACCGAAGAATTATCAAACAGATTATCAACAAAAACATGATTATTAAAAACAACACCGTCAAATAATAAGGGACGCGCAACACCAACAAAAGAATTATTAC
>CAZBGG010000143.1:0-3730 GCA_964491305.1 uncultured Methanosarcinales archaeon | reverse complement strand
TTGGTGTTGATTTGTTTGTTATTTGGGTTATTGTTTCAGGTTACAGGTATTTTAAATGACAGTTGGCGGGAAAGTCTTATAGGTTTTGCTGTAGGTGGAGCATTTATGTTGTTAATTTTTATTGTAAGTAAAGGGGGAATGGGTGCGGGAGATGTAAAATTGATAGCTGTGCTTGGTTTTTATGTTGGATTCCCCGATATAATTATGTTGGTAATGCTTAGTTTTATAATAGGAGCCATAATGGGGATTATTACCTTAATACTACGGAAAGGGTCACGTAAAAAAGCTATTCCTTTTGCTCCTTTTATTGCTATGGGTACAATATTAACACTTTTTTGGGGAGAGCAAATTATGAAATGGTATCTTGGATAAAACAGAAATTTTGTTATAGAAATATACAGTAGGTCAACCTCCTGCCTGTAAAGGCGGAAGGTTTTTTGCTGAAAACGTTAAATATTAATCTCTCATCTTTATTAAGGGTGAGAGATTTTTTTATTTTTAAAAAACATTTCATAAAAAGGAGGTGGTTTGTTGGATAGTGACAAGACCAATGAGGTAGAAATACAAAAGTATCAATTACTTCCTGCTTTAACGCCTGATGAGTATGACGCCTTAAGGGATAGCATTAATGTAAAGGGTGTTTTGATACCTATTGAGTTTGATGAAGAAGGAAATATTTTAGATGGGTATCATCGTGTGCAAGCGTGTAATGAGCTTGGAATCAAAAATTATCCCAAAGTAACCAAGCATGGAATGAGCGAGGAGCAAAAACATGAGTATGTGTTAACTGTAAATTTAACTCGTCGTCAAGTTAGCGATGATTTCAAGAAACAACAAGCACAGGATTTGCGGAAAAAGGGTTGGAGTTTCCGTAATATTGCAAAGGTCTTAGGCATAGGGCATGGAACTGCGGAACGATGGTGTAAAGAAGAAGGTGTCCAGGATGGGACACCTGAGAAAGTGCAGGGTATGGATGGCAAAGAGTATCCATCCACACAATCTCAATCTTATTCATCGGGGATGCAACAAGAAGAGCCACCCAAAAATGATGTTCCCCAAACACAAGGTGCTAATGTATTACCTTCTTCAGAAAAAGTTGTTCCGGTTGTGGAAAATGAAGAAAATGTTACTGTAGTCGAAAAAGAACCCGCTTGGTATGTTCCCAGTTGGTTAATAGAGAAGGTTCATAAAGTAATGTCGGGCATAGACCTTGATCCTGCCAGTGACAAAGAAGGCAACCGGATTGTTAAAGCACAACAGTATTATACTGAGCGAAAAAGTGGCTTAAGTCAAGAATGGCGGGGTTGTGTGTGGCTAAATCCACCCTGGGATTTAATTGCAGAATTTGTGCAGAAGTTATTACACCATTTTAATCGCAAAGATGTAACAGAGGCTATAATATTAACTTGTAATGATACCGAATCTGAGTGGTTTCAAGAGTTATTATTGCAAGCAACAGCAATAATTTTGTTGAAAGGAAAGATAAATCATCAATTAGCTGGCGGTGAATTGGTAGTGCCAAGTAAGGGGGAGTGTTTGTTTTATTTCGGGGACAACCCACAGAAATTTTTGAAAGAATTTGGAGAATTAGGTTGGGGTGTGAATATGTGGACACAGAGATCACAAATGAAAGGAGGGGGTTTGAAATGATGGAGGCCATTGCAGAAAGAGATGTTATTAAATTTAGGATAAAACCTTCTATCGCTTCTTATATATATGAAGCGTTGCTTTTTTGTATAGAATTATCTGACGATCAAGTTGTTGTTTATGAAGATCAGGATTTAGTAAACCTTGCTAAGCGTGATAAAGCTTTTTATTCTCATTTGTTGGATAAATATGTTCAGTGTTGGGAAGATGCTGATAGAGAGGCTTTTGATTTTGAAACAAACTTATATGGTTCGGAAATATTTTTGTCTGGTATCGAAATGTATTTAGACAGCAATAAGCATAATATGCCGGAAAAGGTTCGTGGTAAGATGGATAGATTTTTTAATAAGTATAACCGTAAAAAGTGTCAAAATCAAAAGATGCGGATAAGACGATTTCAGAGTTTTCCTTATCATATACAAAGCCACATCTATTTTTCATTGGAATATCTTTTGTTTGAAGAAATGATGCAGGATTATATTGAGCAACATGATTTGGCTTTAACTGATTATGGGATGGAGGGGTAAAGATGTTACGAGATAGCAAAGGGTTTACTGTAATAGAGCTGATAGTTGGCATAGGTATAGCTATGATATTTTTAGCATCAATTGGCAGTGTGGTTGTAATTGCCAGGGCAAATCTAATCGAAACTGAAAAAGAAGCAGACATGGTAAGCAATTATTATACTGTAAGCTATATCCGAGAATCAATGGATCCTGTTGATCCGGACATTGAGTGTCATGGTGATTATTTAGAAGTTGAAGGAAAAGAAATTCGCAACAAAGATTTATCTTGGAAGTTACATGAAGATGATAATTATTTGTTTTTAAAGCAAGGCGATAAATGGGAAGCGTATATTAATATCCCGATAACACAGGAAGGAGGTTGAAAACATAATGGTAGATATTGATAGTTTATTAACCAAAGCGTCTGAAAAAGGAGTTTCCGATGTGCATTTAGCAGAAGGTTTTCCTCCTTTGCTACGCATTAGCGGTCGTTTGCAGGAATGGGGGGAGCGATTAACTCGTGAAGATATGTCAGACATACTAACTCACTTGTTACCACCAGAAAGTATTGAAAAGTTTAGGGAGAAAAAAGAATGGGATTTTGCTTATGCAGTACCTGGGGTTTCAAGGTTTAGGGGTAATATAATGCTTCAAAGAGGCTCTCTTTCGATAGTATTGCGGATTATCCCTAAAGACATCCCATCTATCGAAGAATTAAAGTTGCCCTCAATGCTTAAAGATTTATGTTATTTAAATAGGGGGTTAGTTTTGGTAACAGGCCCTACCGGTTCTGGTAAAAGTACGACGTTGGCTGCCATGTTGGATTTAATCAACCAAGAACGGGATTTGAATATTATTACTGTAGAGGATCCCATAGAATATCTTCACAAATATAAGAAGTCTATTATAAAGCAACGTGAAGTGGGAGAAGATACGAATTCTTTTGCAGATGCATTAAGACACGTATTGCGCCATGATCCCGATATTATTTTGGTCGGTGAGATGCGTGACTTAGAAAGCATCCAAATAGCTTTGACTGCTGCTGAGACGGGGCACTTAGTTTTTTCCACGCTTCACACCCAAACAGCGCCGTTGACAATCAATAGGGTGGTAGATGTTTTTTCGGAAGATGCTCGTAGTCAAGTCAGGCAACAGTTGGCAGGTTCCTTGCGAGCAATAGTATCCCAGCAGTTGTGTCCGGAAAAGAATGGCGGTGGTAGAGTGGTTGCTACTGAAATGATGCTTGACACACCTGCTGTGAAAAACGTGATAAGAGAAAACAAGGAATATCAAATGTATAGTATAATCCAAACAGGCTCCAATATGCATACGATGGATCAATCTTTAATGGATTTATACCGTCAAGATATGATTTCACTTAAAACTTTACAGGAAAGGGCTGTTGATGTTGCGGAAGTAGAGGCTACATTAGGACTTTCGAAATAAAGTAAAGGAGTGGTTTTGTGAAAAGTTACCGAATAAGCATTTTCGTGCTTGTTTTTTTGTTATTTGTTGCAGGAATGACTTCGGCGTTTGAGATGCAGATTAAGGAAAAAGAAGAAGAGTATGCTTCTATG
>CAZBGG010000142.1:0-3785 GCA_964491305.1 uncultured Methanosarcinales archaeon | reverse complement strand
GGCTCTGTTCATTATGAAAGTGATGTATAGAAGTATTTATATAATTTGCGATGAATATCATAATAAGCATTATCTAACAAGGCCTTACCACAGTAATTGGAACCAGACCCTTCTCGAACTCAATTGAAGCAATTTTCAGAACATTATAACCAACACTCTCCAACTCCTCCGCTTTCAGCTTCACAAGCATAGGAGCACCCATGGAAAGCTGCAGAGCCCTGGCACCTATGATTCTCGCCTTTTCATACTTGGTATAATCCATCGTAGACCTGTGGATTTTTAAGTCATATAAAAATATTTCTAAAAATTAAAAAATAAAACTAAAAAGATGAAGCACTAAGCCGCAGATTCTATCTCTTTAATCTGTTCCTTCAAGTTATTAATCGTCCTTGAATTATCCTGCTGCATCAGTAAGTTGCCACATTCGGGACATTTAAACTCAACATTAGTAGCTTGTTCAAAGTCCAGCCTTGCGCATGCATACTGACAGATAAAGAAACAATTCTTGTTCGCTTCTTCCCTTTGAAGCCTAATCTTCAACCTTTCAAGCTTATCTTTCCTTAATTCCACAACCACGTCCTTTATCCTCTTAGGATGAAATGTCCAATAGCTGATGTAGTAACCTTTTTTGGAATCTTTTTTCCTTTTATAGGTAGCCAAATTCAACTTTTGCATCCTATACAAGATATTCCTTACCCCATGTATTTCAATACCCGTCTTCTCGGCAATTATAAATTCCGAAATGTTTTTGCGATTTTTCAAAAAATCAACAATGGGCAGCGCCTCTTCACCTATCGCATCCACTACAGTCTCATTCACCAATTTGTTCGTTAACCTCATACTTCAACCACCTCCCACATTAAAATTGTAGAAGATGGACCCAACTAAGGAACCTATACTTGTCTCCTTGTAGATCCACCCCAACAGACCTAACCCCTTACCCGTTAGAACAACTTTTAAATATTTATATTCGATAGAATATGCTTTTTTTTGAACCAAGGCTTTATGAGAAAAATTAATAATTATTATGGCCTAAAAAATCCAGAAAAACCAAAAAAAGACTCAATAAGTACCTATTAAAGAATCAAAGGCTAAATAATCATTTTTTACAAAACAAACAAGAAAAATGATACAAGTATTTCAGTTATTTCTGCTGAACCCGATAGGGAAAAAAGATTATATAAGATTTAGAGTTTCGCAACAATTAATGATAAAAGAAATTTTTTTGAACAGCGAGAGTAGAAACTCGTTTATAGATGTTACAGGAATCCTGGCCAAACATGCAGAAGAATTGAACAACGGAACAATCATAGTACATATTCCGCATACCACTGCAGGAATCACAATTAATGAAGGTGCAGACCCTTGTGTGAGAGAGGATATAACAAATAAACTAACAAGATTAATCCCAAGGGAAGACAATTACAAACACGACGAAGGTAATAGCGATGCCCACATCAAATCAAGTATTATCGGAAACACCATTACCTTGATAATCGATAAGGGCAAAATTATTCTGGGCGAGTGGCAAAGGGTCTTTTTCTGCGAATTTGATGGACCAAGAAAAAGAAAAATTATTTTAAAAATGCAGCACTAAGACGATTTGCTTTTTCTTGCCTTTCGCAGTTTTATGAATTCTTTCCAGTCTTCATATATCTCATCGTTTGTTTTAGACTTGTTTTCCATTTTCAGCCAAACATTGAATTTTTCACCCTATTCCAAAAACCGGCATTGCTAAACCCCTGCAGATTATCAAGGCTTGGCTGGTTTTTCATTGCAATATTTTTGTGGCGATACTGTTCAAGCACAGAGATAAAAAGGTTTATTTCATCCACTGCACCTTTCAATTGCAAAGTCCTCTCTTCATCAAGCAGAGACCTATCTTGCTCAAGTAAACTCTCGATCTTTTCCCTGCGTGAATTATAGATTTTTATTATCTCCTTGTAACTCATACCTATCAGCCTCTTTATTTATCCTTCTTTCCCTCATTTCCTTAAGTTCTGAAACAAAATATTCCAAACAATCTGTTTCACAAAATGAGGCCTTCTTCCTAAGCCCATTACTGCCAAAAACCAAAGAGTAGCAAGAATCATCATCGACTAAGCCTTTTCCACAAGTTATGCAAAACAAGGTCTTAGAATCTTCTATCTCCTGAAGTTTCTCGCCAACCAGCTTCTTAAGATGCAAACCACCCTTGACAAGATCAGCCTGCAGCTTATGAAGTTCATCCTCACTCACTGAATTTATCATTTCTTTTACTTTGCCTACCATAAAAAAACCTCTCTTTTTCCTTTGAATAATCAGCTTAAATCTTGCTATATTCATAAATCTAAAACTTCACCTGGACCAGGTATAATTACGTTGTATTTCTCTTTAAATTCCAAATACAGGGAATCTAATGGATCAGTATCACCGTGTTGCAAAATGAGGTTCTTTGGAGATACTTCATTTACCAAATCCACAATTTGTTTTCTACCCCCATGAGCACTAAAATCAAACTTGCCCACTTCTGCCTTCATTTTCACTCTAATTCCGTCAATAAATATTTTACCCTCTTCAAGTAAAAGCCTCCCATTGCTTCCTTCACCTTGGTAGCCTGTTAAAAAGACACCATTTTTTGGATTGTGATAAAAATATCCAAGATAGTCTATAACTGGGCCGCCATCAAGCATGCCTGAAGTTGTGATAATAATCGATTGATGTTTTACAGCCTCTTTCCTATCTCTTGCTCTCTTAATGTATTCAACCTTCTTTAGGGATTTTAAGAACTTTTGATGGTTTGAAACAAATTCAGGCTTGTTTTTATATAGATTTGAAACTTTCTTTGCCATACCATCCAGATAAATTGGAACCCCAAAATCTTTCTTAGACAAAATCTGGATAACTTCCTGCGCCCTGCCTACTGCAAAAGCAGGAATCAAAACATTGCCACCTCTCTCAAGAACATTCTCTATACATTCTAAGAATTTATTTTCTTCTTCCTCTCTTGGAGGATGGTCCCTATCGCCATATGTCGCTTCAGTTATCAAAAAATCTATGTCATCAAACCCTTTATAACTTGCACCACGCACCAGATGTGAGTCCAATGTATTAAAGTCTCCCGTATAAAGTATTTTTCTTCCATCTATTTCAAGTAGTATTGAAGAAGCACCAGGTATATGACCAGCGTAGTGAAAAGAAAAAGTCGCCCCATCAATCTCATATTTTTTTCCGAATTTTATTTTTTCCATGAGACTGATTACAGAAGATAAATTTTCCCTGGTATAAATCGGAAGCTGTTTGCTTATCAGCTCTATATGATATGAGTCCTTCATAAGAATTTTTGCAGTTTGCCTTGTAACGGAATTACAAAAAATACCACAGTTCAATCCATTCTTGTTAAATAAAGGAAGTGCGCCACAATGATCAAGATGAGCATGACTCAAGAAAACACCCTTGATGTGCCCATTATCACCAACTTCAGGGTATTCCGTTCCTTCCTCTGTTATCTTTAATCCACAGTCGAAAAGAAATCTTCCATCTACTTCTATACAACTTCTCCCAACTTCCCCTGCTCCACCGTGAAAAATAAACTTCATTTTACAACCTATCAATTACTAAAGTATACTTTTTCGTATACTTAGGTATGATAGATTAATACTAGTATATAAAATTTTTTGTTTGCTACTGCTTGTTTTTATAAAGATTAATAAATAAACCAATTATAGATAGACCAGCCCATAATAGATTTAGTAATTTCCATCCAGAGAATAAAATTACAATCAGGAAATATTATTATCTTAATA
>CAZBGG010000141.1:0-3801 GCA_964491305.1 uncultured Methanosarcinales archaeon | reverse complement strand
ATCTCCTGCCTAAATAGGGCAATTTTTCCCCGCTTAAAAACTCCTTGGGCTTTGGAGGTGGTTTGATTTTATCAATCTCAGTAAGCTTTTTTAATATCCATGAAGACTTGTCTTCAATAATTTTCCTGATCTCATCTTCTTCCGTATTCTTAGGTGATCTTATTGTTAAGTTTTTATCATTATCCAGGATTATCCCCACAGTTTTTCTATCTGTCCTGATAACTTCATAATTTATTGTATTATCACCTATTTTAATCTGCTGCATCAATAAGCCTCCTGTTACAATAAAAATATTCTAAAAGATAAATATTTTCCTGGCTAGTTTCATGACGCTATTTGTGAGGCTTTGATATTTGGATCTAAACTCTTCGTATTTTATCAACTTTACCTTGATATTTTTTCTCATTTTCTGCAGAACTTCAGTTTTCTCTCTCCATAAATCTATTTTCGTATATTCTCTTATATCCCCCATTAATTCTTTTGTCAGCTTTTTTATCTTCTGATTCACGGCAGGACCATCAGCTTCAGTTGTATAGGTACCTGAAGACTCACTCACCTGATCTCCTGCTGGTTCAAGCTCTCTCTCATTTAAAAGCATCTCATAAAGGGCATATTCCCTTTCATCAAAGCCCATTTTTTGAGCTTTACTCTGCATATTTCTCATTTCAAAAATTATATCATCCAGCTCATCTAATTCCTCAAGCAGGCTTAGTTGCCTATCTTTCCTCTTTTTGATTATCTCTTCTAATCTTTCGCTTAAGCTCTGATAAAATACCGGATTCTTATCAATTTGAACGCTGATCTCTTTCTTTATGGCATGCTCCATCTCTATAGCTTTAGCTTCTTCATCCTCAATCTCTTCTAACACCTCATCAAACTTTTTCTCATCAAGGATTGAAACGGCTTCATGTAATTTTTTGATCTCGGTGGATCTTATATGTTCATCAATTAGTTTTTTAACCTTCTCGCCCACGCCTTTAAGGTCGATGTTATTGTCCCTATATCTATTCCTGACCAAGCGGTATATTCTGCTTAAGGTCTTAAGATCACTGCGGTAAGGGTCCGCTATCGGGTCAGGCATAATAATATCCATGCTTCTGGCAAAATCCTTAAAGGCCTGCTTGAATTTGGCTCTCTTCTCTTCAGGCTCAAATAGCTTAACACATTCTTCTATATTATCCATATTCACACCATCAAAAAGTCTCATAACCTCACGATAATTAGCTTCAAGTTTAGGTTTTTCATCTTCGATTGGAGTTACGGTATTTTTAATATCTTCATGACTGAAGATAGCTAGAGCTTTTTTCAGGTCATCAAAGGCACCATAGTAATCGACCACCAGGCCATAGTTTTTCTCCGGGAAAGGCCTATTAACTCTTGCTATTGCCTGAAGTAAGTTGTGTTCTTTCAGGGGTTTATCTAAATACATCACCTGCTCGACCGGGGCATCGAAGCCTGTTATCAGCATATCGCAAACAACAATAATCTTAAGACTTGATTTGGGGTCTTTGAATCTTTCTATTACAGCTGGTTTTTCTTGGTCAGGGATGCTGTGTTTTTTGATTAAAGGTTCATCATTATTATCAACCGAGGTTATCACAGCTGATTCCGGGCCATTTAACTTCTGCAGGGCTTCCCCGTACCGGGCGGCTGCCATCTTGCTAACCGTCACTATTTGTGCCTTAAACGGGGTTATTTTTTCCTCGTAGTGCTTTATGATATCCATAGCTATATTGTTAATCCGCCTGGTGGCTTCAGCTATATCCCTTTCAGTAGCATATTTTTCTTTAATTTTCTTTTTAACCTCATCATCGTAATTATTAAAAGTTTGCTCAAAAATATCATCTAAAGTCCTGTTTTCGACATGGAGTTCAGCTAATCTGCTCTCATACTTTATCGGCAGGGTTGCTCCATCTGCTACTGACTCTTCAATGGTATAGGTGTCTATATAATCACCAAAGGTTCTGATGGTGCTTCTGGTTTCCTTATCGATGGGGGTACCGGTAAAGCCTAGATAGCAGGCGTTGGGCAGTGCCCTTCTCATGTTGGCTGCAAGGTCTTTAAACTGCGTCCGGTGGGCCTCATCAGCCATAACATATATATCTTTATCTTCGGATAAGACAGGATATTTTTCCTTTTCATACTCCTGAAATTTGTGGATAACAGCTGTGATAGTTCTGCCTGCTTCTGATGAAAGTAGTTCTTTAAGATGGCTTACACTTTGGGCCATAATAGGGTTAGGAAAGCCACATCGTTTAAAGGTACCTGAAATCTGCTCATCGAGATCCACCCTATCTGTTATTATAACTATGGTGGGATTACCTATCTCTTTTAGTCTCTTTAACTTGAGGGCTAAAAATAACATGGTAAGTGATTTGCCCGAACCCTGAGTATGCCAGACAGTGCCGTGTCTATCATCAAGGCTTTCAGCCTCTGTTATTCTTTCAATGGCTTTTATTACTGCCCTGTATTGTTGATACCTGCAGCTCATTTTTGCCATCTTGTTGCCCTGTTTTTCAAAGACAATAAAGTTTCGCATTATATCCAAAAATCTGTCTTTTTTGAAGAGAGAAAAGAGCAGGATGTCCTGTGCTGTTGGCTCCTTCTTATCGAGCAGCTCGGCTATATCTTCCCTGGTGTAAGGGTAAGGGTCCTTCCATCCCTTATACACCCTAGCAGGGGCTCTGACGGTAGCTGAGGAGGCGGAGTTGCCCCAGGCTGCCACCAGTATCTGGTTGGGGTAAAAAAGCTGCTCAGCTCCTTCTTCAATGCCATCTCTTATGTTCTGATACCTGCTTAGCTGGGTGATTGCTTCTTCTTCAGGTTCGTTGCAGGTAGTCTCATTTTTGCATTCTATCACTGCTAGGGGAATACCATTCACGAATAGGACAATATCAGGCTTGATAGTTTCTCTGCCCTTCACACGAAACTGGTTTATGGCAATGAAGCTGTTATTCTCGGGATTTTCATAATCTATGTATTTAATGGTCTGGTTTTTCTTGCCTTCTCCGAGGTCCTGGGGTAGGGATATATAATTAACCAGGCGGTTGTATGTTATTTCATTGGCTTCCATTAAGTTATTGGCTTTCAATCTAGCGGGTCTTATTTTATTGATTGCTTTATTTAAGTTATTCTCGTTAATATCCCAATCATTAATTCTCTGCAAAGCAGCCCGGAGCTCTTCTTTGAGGACAACCTCGTATTCGGAATCCCTGGAGGGCAAACCGACATAGTTATTTGCCATCTGATCATAGACCTGATAACCCAGCTTATCTAAGAGCTCAAGTGCTGGTTTTTCTGCCTGATGGTATTCATCCCAGTTCCTCTGCATGCGGCTTGCCTCCTTAAATTAGTTGGCTACCTTTACTCTTACCTCTCCTGTGAGCAATTTTTGCATTAATCCTTTTTTGAGTAGTTCAAGTTTTTCTTTGTACTCCTCTTCCTTTTGGATCTTTTCATCGACTGTTGATAGGATGTTAGCTATTTTCTTTTGTTCTTCGAGTGGTGGTAATGGTATTGATAAATTATATAAATTATCTCTATTTAAACTAGGAACTCCAGTAGCTTCATTTAACAAGCTCAAATCAAAATAAGAAAGGTAATAATATAACCATATAGGTATTGTATTTTTAAAGTTTTCTGTATAATATAATGTATCAATAGTCCAAAAAGGTTCATTGATGTATTGAGGTTTGTTAATCGTTCCTTTGCGACCAATTAAAACTGATTCTTTATTATATAAGTAATCATTAGCTTTTCCAATTTGCCCACCTGTGCCTAATATTGGATATTCCCCTTCAT
>CAZBGG010000140.1:0-3810 GCA_964491305.1 uncultured Methanosarcinales archaeon | reverse complement strand
ACAATTGTAATAACATTGTCAACAACCGTATAATACTCATAGAAATTTAGCTTTAACAGACGCATTTCCCGAGGTTACTCGGTGAAAAGACCCATTGCATTGCTTCCTCCACCCACACAGGCAACCAGATAGTCGGGGAGTCTTCCCTCAATTGAAGTTAGCTGCTGTTTGGTCTCCCTGCCAATTACGCTCTGGAAATCTCTTACGATTGTAGGGTACGGATGAGGGCCCACAACACTCCCAAGCAAGTAATAAACGCGCTCGTTTTCTATCAAATATGATATGGCCTCATCAACAGCTTCTTTTAATGCCTGCCCGCCGGATGTTACCTCCACTATTTCTGCACCTAAGAGCTTCATGCGATAAACATTCATTTTTTGCTTTTTTACATCGACCGAGCCCATGAATATCTTGCACTTCATCCCGAATAATGCACAGGCAGTTGCAGTGGCAACACCATGCTGTCCCGCTCCGGTTTCAGCTATTATTTCTGTTTTTCCCATGTGTTTTGCAAGCAATGCCTGCCCGAGAGTGTTGTTTATTTTATGGGCACCTGTGTGGTTAAGGTCTTCTCTTTTTAGATACACCTTAAAACCCAAATATTTACTTAATCCCTTTGCATAATAAAGGGGGCTGGGTCTGCCAACATAGGTTTCAAGCATTTCTTTTAGCTCATTCTGGAACTTCTTTGTGTTTTTTATCTGCTCATAATTTTTTGCAATTTCATTGAGACTTTTTTTTAGTTGTTCAGGAACATATTGCCCTCCGAATTCATCAAAGTACATAATTACACCTCCATTTAAATTTTGTTAGTTGAAAAATTCTTTATTTAGAATTGTTTTAGAAATTAATCTAGCTACCGCCAAAATCCACTCGCACTCTTGAATACAGTAATATCTAGAACTAATTTACGCACTCCACGGTAAATCACTTTTTGGTGCCATGTTAATATGATAAACACTTGATTTATTTAAAGATTTTGGTTGCTGTTAGTTTATTGAGTAAGAAAATTATTTCGCCCTTTGTTTAGCTTTAAAAAAACTTTTTATAATCCAGCAAATCCTTGATATAAATGGAACCTGTCGTTGCAATAATCAAAACCAAACCAAGCACCATAATAGAAGATTATGGGAGGCTTTTAGAGCTGGCGGAATATAGAAAACACATTGATAAAACAAAAGACACTATAATAAAGCTCAACCTCTCATGGACCAAATACTTTCCAGCATGCTCAACCCAGCCATGGCAACTGGAAGGAGTTCTCAAAAAATTAAAAGACGATAACTTCAAAAATATCTACCCAGTAGAACACAAGACAGTTGTAACAGACCCTATAAAAGGAGCAATTGATAACAAGTGGATTCCTGTCCTCAAAAAGTACAATACAAAATACCGGCCCCTTACAAAAGAAAAATGGACAAAA
This sequence comes from uncultured Methanosarcinales archaeon, assembly GCA_964491305.1. Lineage (GTDB taxonomy): Archaea > Nanobdellota > Nanobdellia > Woesearchaeales > DSVV01 > CAZBGG01. The sequence goes on along the minus strand of CAZBGG010000140.1, from coordinate 2,387 downwards.
TACAAACCAAAAAACAAAATGATGGCCCTTGACACGGTTTTCTCCCCTAATTATGGCAAGATTAAAAAAACAAGAATAAAAGAAAAATCCATACATAAGATTCCAGAATTCTTCAAAGGAAAGAACGTGATACATCTGCCTACGCTGAAAACCCATGGGCACACCACCATGACTGGCGCAATAAAAAATGCTTTTGGCGGACTAATAACTGAAAGGCGCCACCATTGCCATAAGCGCATCCACGAAGTACTTGTTGACCTGTTGCAGATACAAAAGGAAATACACCCGGGTATATTCGCGGTTATGGATGGAACCATTGCAGGAGATGGAAAAGGTCCAAGAACTATGGAGCCCAGGGAAACCAACCTTATAATAGCATCAGGAGACCAGGTTGCAATAGACGCTGTAGCGGCCCACCTGATGGGCTTTGACCCAATGAAAATAGACTTCATAAGAATTGCCCACAAAAAAGGATTGGGATGCGCTGACCTGAATAAAATTAAGTTCAAGGGTATGGACAAAAAAGAAGTAATAAACAAGAACCTTGGGTTCAGCACGGGCAAAAGCCCTATCATATTTTTTGACCAATTGTTCAGGAAAGGTCTCCTAAGCAAGGCTGAACCTTTTTTATTCCATACCAGGGCCTTCAAGGGATGTATCTTTGCTTCAGAATTTTACCACGACAAATTATGGTACAACACAATCGGAAAAAAGAAAATAAACAAATTCAATAAAAGCAGGTGGGGAAGACTTTGGCAAAAATATTAAGCGCTGAGTATATTATTGGATGCATAAGGCTTATCAGGCCAATGCAATGGTACAAGAATATCCTGATCTTCCTTCCATTGTTTTTTGCAGGCTTTCTCCTTGAACCATTATCATTTTCATTAACTATTTTCGGATTCATAGCCCTTAGCTTGATGTCTTCAGTTAACTACATAATAAATGACATTGCTGATAAAAAAGAAGACAGCCGTAACCCCGAAAAAAAAACCAGGCCTGTTGCTTCTGGAATAATCAGTGAGAAATCCGCTTTAATACTTGCGTTGTTACTATTTATTTCGTCCCTTTCAATAGGGTTTATATTATCCGTCCCATTCTTTTTAGTGCTGGTAATATTCTTTCTTTCAACCCTACTTTATACGATATGGCTTAAGGATGAACCCTTCATAGATGTTATCTTGATTGCCTTTAATTTCGTGCTAAGGGCCATCAGCGGAGCATTTATCATCAATGTTTTCATAAGCGGCTGGCTGATAACAGGAACCTTTGCCCTTGCCCTTTTCCTCGCAATCGCAAAAAGATATTCTGAAATAAAATCTCTTGGCAAAAAAGCACCAAAACATAGAGAAGTATTCAAATATTATACTGAAAATATCCTAAAAACCATGCTTATTATTTCTGCAGTTATCCTAAACCTATCTTATTTTATATACACAATATTTTCAGACCACAGATGGCTAATCTTATCAGTACCCCTTGCAATTTACCCTATTATAAGATTCTATAACCTGATTGAGTTGAGAAGCGAAATACCAAGACATCTTGAATTATTTTATAAAGATAAAAGGCTGGTAACGGGAATAATAGCTACAGGAATAACTATATTTCTTATATTGTACCTTGAAATGATCATATAAGTGTAATAAATTAAAGTACAAAAATAAGTATTTTTATATTAACTAAATACACATTAAAAATTCTTTTAAAAAACCTTAAATATATTAAACTAAAAATACGTACTAAAATTAAAAAAATAAAATGTATAAAAATAAGTATTTAAAAATGTATAAACTGTCCCCTGTTGGCTTAGGCAAATACTGAAGACTTAAAAAAATCATATTTCAATCTCATTCATAAATACCAAATGAATGGCCATCAAATTCAAATAGAATCACTTTGTGACATTCTCCTTCCACTTCGTAAAATTTGCGGTGATATGAATCAATTGCACCATCACGCGGACCAGCATACACGTGAATATTCTTATTAAGATAACTTTTTTCCAACAAACCGTCCAGTTCAGACTCATCATAGCTCTTTGAATCCACACCGGAAAGATTGCAATCAGTATGCCCAACAGTAAGCATGAATATCCCTTCCCTGCAGATTTCCTTTTCAGGAGAAGTTAATTCAATCAATTCTTTCCTTACATCTTCTACTATTTCCATAATCCTTCCTGTTTCTTCAGTATAGGTGTCTACACAAGGGGAGCGAACAATATTACTCTTATTATCCATATACGCAGCAAGAAGCATCCCCCCCTCGCACACAAGACCAGGATCACTTTCCTGCTTTATCTTAAGATTAAAAAAATCCTTGGATTCAAAATAATCAATAAATGAATTATAATCCTCAGCAGAAAGCTCTCCCTCATAGCAACCAAT
>CAZBGG010000139.1:0-3854 GCA_964491305.1 uncultured Methanosarcinales archaeon | reverse complement strand
CTTTAACCTATGATACCTTCCGTCTTTGTAGATATCGAATTCAGATGGAACTGGTTCCCATTCACTAGCCCAACCATCTTCATCATCATTCAATCCTTTTGATAACCATTCGGAGCCATTATATTGAATTTGAATATCCGCTAAACCGTTATTATTGTAATCAAAAGCATAAGTCATCATAGCATTTGAATCATAATCTTCTGAACTCCAAACTCTGAAAATAACATTTTCTGAATCATATGAAACTTCAACATTCATTGCTTTTTTATCTTCTAACCCTGGCCACATCTGCGCTTGAGTTTGCTCACCAATCAAATGTAGCAACCTATAGTAAGACGTTGTAATACCATCTTCCTTATCAGTCCAAGCATAGTGATCTCTTTTATGTTGATCAGCAATTTTTACATCTGCAGGAATTTCTGCATTGTTTTTAAGATTAAAAACATCTACAACTTTTGAACCTGCAGTTACAGGACTAAAAGAAAAGCTTTTATCTGTTGAACCATCATTAAAAGTCACAGATTGTTCAACTTGCGCATCTCCTGTGATTGTCACATAAACACTCAAAAGAGCTGCCGTTGCACCACCTATAACCATAATGCCAATCACAAATAACGCGATAGGCATACCTAATATTTTCTTTTTCAACATTTTTTTATCCCTCCAAAACATTCTTTAAGGGGCAAGAACTATAACTTCCATGCAAAAACACTACACCCACCCCAACGGAATATGTGAGAAAGATTTAACAATATTTAAATGTTTTTATCCAAAAGTAAAAAACTAATAAAGAAACTTAATGGTTTTACTATGTTTAAAGAATCCTTTCCTGCACCCTTCGCATTATAATTATTAATTGAAAATAGCCACACATTTAATTAAGTTTTAATATGCTTTTTTTTACAAAATAATCTTCTTCTTCAACCTCTATCAATGGATAAAGTTTTTTTGGAACGCCTATATTAACAACAGCTTTTTTTGCAGACATTCCTTCACATCCTAGCTTAGGCATACCCATAAAAACTATATGTGTAGCTTTCACATAACAATCATTAACTAAACCAAGGTCCGCATCCACTCCTGAAGGTATATCGCACGAAATTATTTTCTTGTTCTCATTAATGCTCTCTATAAAAGAATCATAAGGCGGCCGAGGACTACCTTTTAAATTATAGCCAAATAAACAATCAAGAACTAATTCATGTTTATCAATTGAATTTAATATGGGTATTGAAAGAGAATGCGCAATTCTCAGATGCTTAAGAGGAAGCTCTTCAAGGTCAGGCAAAGCAAGAAAAATCTTCACATCAAATCCAAAATTTAAGAGATGCCTTGCAGCGCACAGACCATCTCCTCCATTATTACCTTTTCCAACGCAAATCAGAACTTCCCGCTCCTTAAAATTATCCCTAATATACTCCGCAAGATGATAGCCGGCAAGCTCCATCATCATCTCAAGATCTATATGAAACTTCTTCATCATCAAATCATCAATCTTTGAAGCCTGTTTTTTTGTTATATATCTCATCATTCCACCTCTACAACAAACAAGAAAGTATAATTAGTATTAAAATTTTTAACTTTCCCAAAACTATTGACGGTTTTTTTAAGCCAACCAAAATCAACTATTTCAAACTCATCCTGGTCGTGAGGAAACCCTTCCTCATTAAAATCCGCTATAACCATAACCTTGGAGATCCTTGCCATTTCTTCTAAAAACTTGTACCTCCTTGCAACATCAATATGGTGAAGTGTCCCATAGCTAAAGGCAAAATCAAACTCTTTATCCCCATACTCTGTTGATAAAGCATCTTGATTTTCAAACTTTACCTTCTCAATAACCCCTTGTGAATAAGCATTTTCTCTCTCCTCTTCAATCGCATCCTCATCTAAATCAACGCACGTAACCTCAGTCTTTTTTGCAAGAAGAGTAGTGAGCGGACCTGCGCCAATATCTATAACTTTACCATAAGGTCTCACTTTTTCGATTACCCATTGCCTATCTGAAACTGATCCCATTGTATTTACAACTCTCAAGACAACAATAACACTTTATACATTTATCATTAATGAAATAAGCCCCTTCCATCTCACTAATTGCCCCAGCAGGACATATTCTAATGCAAGCACTGCACAGTCTGCAATTTTCATTTATATAAGGCTCAAGGCTATTTTTTCTGCAATAATTTCTATGTAACTTAAAGGGAAGCGGTTCAACACCAAGTTTAAATTCTTTTCCAAGACCTCTTTCAATACCTAATTCCAAAATGTAAAAATACTATAATAATTGATTTAACTTATAAAAACAACATATAAATCATTTAACATGAATCTCTACTATATCTCCATCCTGCAACACATGTCTGGGTTGCTTAAACACCTGACCAGGAAATTTTGCAGACTTACCCCACACTTTGGCATACTTAAAATTTTTAACAAAATCCTTATGGAGACGCTCACACATCTCCTTTATGCTGGAGCCCTGCCTCATTATAAGAGGCTCTTCCAGATCTGCCTTCTGGTTTACTTCCTTACAATATACCCTTATAAAGTCAAGTGAGTCAAAAATAAGCTCCTTTAACTCTTCAATACCTTTGCCACTTTTGGCCGAAATGCTCAGGTCCGGATTTATTTCTGCCCTAACCCTTTCAAGTTCCCCAGGTTCTACTGTATCCGCTTTATTAATTACATTAATGCCCTTAACATATTTCTTGTTTCTCTCGACCACATCAATAAATTCACTATCATCTATATCAGTCCTTATTACAACATCAGCATTCATTATCCTGTATTCCTTCAATATAGATTGTATTGTTCGGTAATCTATCTTGGTTAATTTAATGGTACTTCCAACACAAATACCTCCTCTGTCAGTCTTTCTTATTTTCACATCAGGATACTTTTGATTAACTCTAAGACCAGCATCATATATCTCCTTCAGCAATGCATTGTATTGTCTGGGTTGGTTAACATCAATAAGAGTCAGAACCATATCCGCCGACCTTAAGACGGATAAGACCTCCCTGCCTCTTCCCCTTCCAAGAGCGGCACCTTCAACTATCCCGGGTACATCAAGTATTTGTATTTTTGCATGCTTATATTCCATCACGCCAGGAATTACGTCAAGTGTTGTAAATTCGTACTCGGCCACTTCAGATTCTGCATTAGTCAAGCTATTGAGCAACGTGGACTTACCCACAGAAGGGAAACCAAGAAGACAAACCGTCGCATCGCCCGATTTTTTAATGTCATACCCGCCACCGCCGCCACCGGAACCTGTCCTATAAACCTTCTCCTTTAGTTTAGCAATCTTTGCCTTAAGAAGCCCTATATGGTGCTGCGTACTCTTATTATACTTAGTATTGGAAAGCTCTTCCTCAAGCTCCTTAATCCTTCCTGCATTGTCCACCATATCCATAAAAAGAAAGAGCACCTTTATAAAAAACTATTCCTCTGGTTCATAGCCAATCTCAACCCTACCAACCAAGTCGTCTTTTTTTTGGTCAACGTAATCAGTTGACTTATTGTTGTAGAAGTAAACTTTTATTTCAACATCAGTCCCCTGCTCTTCTAGATTAAACGTCGTACTCAACTCGCTCATAATTTTGTCCTTCATGGGCTTATAGCTTTCATGCAGGATAATATCAAGCTCAACCACTTCATCGAATTTAATAAAGACCAAGTTACTTAGTTTCTCTCCATTTACAGTGAAATGCCATTTTTCCATACCGTATTCCTTAAAATCCCTTTTAAGGTTACTTTAGGCTGTTTGGCTCTGGTAAGCTTTATATTCTCAATCTCCTTAACAGAAAGGCTTTTCTTCTTAAGCTTATCAAGAATAAAATTCAATTCAT
>CAZBGG010000138.1:0-3857 GCA_964491305.1 uncultured Methanosarcinales archaeon | reverse complement strand
AGGAGTCTTCTCATTATTTTCCAAGGTGATATCAAAATGAAAAAAACTCTGCAAGTGGGATTGGTTCTTTTGATGGCGACGCTTTTGCTTATTATGGGATGCCAGCCGGATGAAGGTGGTCCACTTGAGCCACCTGAGTATGAACAAGAGCTTGAAGAAGATACTGTATCAGAATCCTCTGATGGTGAATCTGATGAAGAGCCTGCGCCCCCTGAAAAGGAGCCTGTCAGGATAGTGGTTGGCTAGGCCGCTATTTTTTATTTTTCTTTCATTTTCCGCTTATGGAGTGTAATGTGGTTCTCAAAGATTCATAAAATAAGATGCATTTAGCCTTCAGAAAATTTTTATAATGCCTCTTTTCGTTTCAAAGCGAGGTGATGTTAATGAAGAAAATTTTGCAGATATTGTTGCTCGTCTTGGTGGCGGCATTATTAGTTTTAGTAGGATGTCAGCCGGAAGGAGGAGATATGCCAGAGCCTCAAGAAATAGAGCCAGTTCCTGGAGATGAGCCAATGCCAGAGCCTCCAAGTGATGAGCCTGAAGAAGATCCAATGCCTCCAGGTGAAGAACCTGAAGAAATTATAATTGGTTAATTTAGTTTTTATTTTTCTTTTTTTCTTCTGTCTTAAATATAATCCGGCTCGGTTTTTTGGACTGCTGATTATTTAATGGGGTTATTTATTCGCTTTATTTTATCAATGAATCTCAGTAATTCCTAAAAACCCATAAGTTACAATGGATTTAACTTCCAGAACTTTTTTATAATACCTCCCGTTTTTTCGGAGCAGGTGATGTTAATGAAAAGGATTTTAATGATGGGGGTTATTGCTTTAATGGCAGCGTTTTTACTTTTGGTGGGTTGCCAACCTGAAGGTGGAGATATGCCAGAGCCCGGAGCACAGGGACCTGGAGGGGAAGAACCTCCAATGGACGAAGGTCCTGTCGGAGAAATAGTAGGTGAACAAGGTACAGGCGTTGCTGCAACCGTTAATGGTGAAGAAATCCAGCAAGCCGAAATTGATGATTTCGTTCAGCAAATGCAGATGCAAGGGCAGCAAGTTGATGAGTCAATGGTGTTGAATCAACTGATTGCAATGGAGCTTCTTTTCCAGGAAGCTGATAAAAGAGGAATTGAAGTGAGTGAGCAAGAGGCTGAGGAAGAGCTTGAGGAGATGCTGGAAGTGGAAGGTATGACACTTCAGGAGATTAAAGACCAACTGGGTCCTGGCTACGAGTCCTTTCTGGACGAGCAAAGGGAAAACATGAAGATACATGAGCTTGCCAGAGAGGAAGGAGACATTTCAGTAACTGATGAAGAGATAGAGGAGCACTACGAAGAGAACAAAGAATTCATGGGAGATGCATCTCTTGAAGAGATTGAGCCTCAGATAGAGATGATGGTCGAGCAACAGAAAATGGATACTATCCTAAACGAGCTTGTTGCAGATCTTGAAGCTGAAGCTGACATAGAAATTGAAGGAGCACAAACACAGCCACAGCAAATACCAATCCAGCCTGAAGGTGGAGAGGGAGGCGATGTACAGGAAATAGAAATTGGTTAAATGTTTCCTTTTTTTCTTTTTTTATTCATTTGATTGACTTTTTGATTTAAGCTAATTTCTTCTAAGGACAAAGGTTTTTTGAAACAAGTGTGGCACCTTATGAATTAATTGGGACGAACTTTTTCAAATATTTAGAAAGATGTTTTTCTTTGGTTTAAATTCAGCTGATATTAAATCCTGATCTTTAATAATACTCAATATATGCTTCTTTTCTTAATTCAACAAGAAGTTTGTCCAAGAAATAATCCATTTCTTCCACTGCGACTTGCCCGCCTTTTTCATCACTTGCAAGCCTCTTAAATTTTAGTATCCTTCTTTGGTTTTCAAGAAAATCAGGATATTCGTCTCCAAGATTTTTTGATAGCTGGTTTTCATCCATCCCTTCTTCAAGGGTCCTGTTGAGGTATTTTCTGGTTTCCAGTGTCGTAGCGTTGATTCCCCTTTTGGATGTTTCTTCCATCAAAAGCATTGTGTCTATTATCTGTTCCGTTGCAGAGGTTTTGTTCTCTTTTATGCCGTATCTCTTAGAGGTGTCTATGAATTTTTTAACAGTTTCTTTTTCTATCAATTCTCCATTTACAGAAGCGACAATGGCTTCCATTTCCAAAGCTTCCTCTCTATGTTCTCCTTCATTTGAAGGTTCATGGCTTTTGTCAGTTTCTTGGAAATGAAAACATCCCTGAATAAAACAGGCCAATATTATAATTACAAAAATCTTTCTCATTTGCAATTCCTCGTTGGGACTAAATTTTCTGCTTAAAGGGGAAAGATGTCCTTATTTAAGCATTTCATAGGTTCCAATTGAGCCTTAACTGGTTTTAACACTTGCTAAAAGCTTTTTCAAGTGGTGGCACAACTTGTTTTTTCCTGCTCATAGTGCCCTGGAGCCAGGCCTTACTATCCTTGATTTTCTCACCCAATGAATCTTCAATCAATGCTTTATCATCACTTATAACAAGCATCTCGCTTCCTTCTTTCATTATATCTGTTAGAAGAAGCATAACAGTGTGTCTTCCATCTTCTTTTAGCTTGTTTAACTCTTCAAAAAGATCATTTCTGATTTTATCAGCCATCCCTATGTCAACAAGCTCAAGTTGACTTATGCCTACCTTATTCCCGTTCATGTCATAATCTTTGTAGTCCCTTTGTATAAGTTCATCTGCTTTTGAGTTATCAATATCAGACTTAACTTTGAATAATTCAATTCCAAAATCTTTTATTTCATCTATTCCGGCAATTTTAGCAAGCTCTTTTGCAGCTTTCTTATCCTGTTCTGTACAGGTGGATGATTTGAAAACAACGGTATCACTTAGTATTGCTGATAACATTGCTCCTGCAATTCCTTTATTTATTTTATAACCTAAAAAATCGTACATAGACTTAATTATCGTACAGGTTGAGCCTACCGGCCAAATCCAGGCTTCCAGTGGTTTGGTTGTTGTTATGTCTCCCAACTTATGATGGTCGACTATGCCTTTGATTTCTGCTTCTTCCAAATTATCCAGGCTTTGTGAGATTTCTGTATGGTCAACCAAAAAAACCTTTTTTCCTCTTCCATCTTCAAGTTTTTCCGGTGTTTCCAGGCCAAATTTTTCCAGTACAAAGTTTGTCTCGGGATTAATTGTACCATTCACGCATGGTATGGTATCTTCACCTTTTAATGCAAGAAATTCAGCCAGAGCTATTGAAGCACACACAGAGTCAGTGTCTGGATTCCTATGTCCTATTACATAAATCATCTTTATTATCCCCTCCTTTCACTTATAATGATTTAAACTATTTAAGAGGCCGACTAAGCTTTATTTAATATTTTTCTGTGTTATAAACGATAAGGTAGAAAGCAATGGCTAAAATAACTCAAGAAGGAATAAACAAACCAGCGCCAAGCGACAGTCTGTTTTTTAGGCTTGGCTGGGCTTTAGCGAAGCTCAAACCAGCGCCAAGCGACAGTCTGTTTTTTAGGCTTGGCTGGGCTTTAGCGAAGCTCAAACCAGCGCCAAGCGACAGTCTGTTTTTTAGGCTTGGCTGGGCTTTAGCAAAGCTCAAACCAGCGCCAAGCGACAGGGTATTTATTTAGCTTCACTGGTTAATAGATTTACTATTAACCTTCCGAGGAAATCCACCGAGCCACTAAGTGTCGATTTCCGATTGACATGATTTGGTACTTCATTTCTAAAGGACATGGTCAATTCCAGGGTTGTCTATTCTTTCAAGAATCTCATTAACATTGTATATTTCAAGGATATTTGTTGTACCCACCTGGTGCAACTTATGCCCGGCAGTTATGACAAATAA
>CAZBGG010000137.1:0-3865 GCA_964491305.1 uncultured Methanosarcinales archaeon | reverse complement strand
TTGCCCATTTAATTTTTCTAAGAAAAGAACTTTATTTATTTTTTGGATGAAGCCGATTAATGCTTGGGATCCCTATATTTTTTATTCAATTTAAAGCCATCTACACCCATTTCTTCAGCCTTAGAAATAGATCTTGGGCCACAATTTTGGCAAAGAAAAAAAGCTCCCCATTTACCCTTCTTAACAACCATTTTCAAGCCACATGCACAAAGCTTATCATCCACAAGCTTATCCTTATGATTTACACAGCATGAGATACCTTGCTTATTGATAGTTGTAGCTGACTTTGAACAAAAATAACAATCTTCTTTCCTGCTTTGTCCATAAATCTTTCTCATCTTATTTTGGCCGGAGCAATAGTTTATAAATATTTTTGTGGATAAAACTCTACAAAACGACCTGGATAGTAGAACATAATTATCAGTGAAAGACCAACCACTACAACAAGACAAAAAATAAATAAACTAAATCTAATAACAACCGAAAATCGACACTATCAGTCAATAAACCGATAGCAGCGTCAGGCGACAAGTTGTTAAACAGATCTGACTGGCCACTCATACAATAGTTAAGATGAAATGTACTATATGCCCTCCCAATAAAATAGCAATAAGTGTTCCCATGAATATATAGGGTCCAAAACAAGTATGGCTTGTTATCTTTATCTTATTGAAATTTAAAGCACCTTTATTATAATAATCCTTTATCTTATCTACCTCGGTTTTTTCAAGACCCTGCGGCTCGGCAGTTATTAATATATCGGCTTCTTTTGAAGGCTCTTTCACCGAATACTTTTTATCATTTTTATCCTTAACGATACTACTTGATAGAACCATTCCTTCCTCAAGCCTTTCGATATCTACCCTCTCTGAAAAAACCTCATCCGCTAATTCCTGTAAGAAGAGCCTAACAAATACAAAAAATAATATAATTACACTGAAATGCTTTAAAAACGAAATAGTGAATACAGAAGGGTCGAATACCAATCTTAACAAGACCAGAAAAATAATAACAAACAATATCTTTTTATCCAATTTCTGAGCAACATACCTAAAGAGCTGCATAACCAGGAGTAATACTAACAATAGCTCAAGAATACCTTCATTTATACCTAGTGCAGAAAAAATAACCTTGATGAACCAGGATAATATGAATATCAGGGAAGAAGCCAAGAGTATCTGTTTTGGATTAATTATCAAACTCTTGAGAGCTTTAAAGAAATACTTATTGCTTTTCCTTAACAATTCAAATACACAGATAACAAATACTATTGCAAAGGTATTTATTAGTATTGCAATTGAAGGAAAATACCTCACATAACCATCCGTATAAATAAAAACTGGAGTAAGCAATGCAAAAGTAGTAAATAATTTAGCATCCGCGGCACACCAACCGCCATTAACCCAAAGAAGAATCCCTATAAATAATGCAAAAACAAAATTAATAAACGTTTCTATAAAAAAAGAAAAATCACCATTCCTTTGAATAGTTGTATCCAGACCACCTAATTTATACCAAAAAAATGATAAAAGGATGATGGCCAAGGCATATAGACAACCATAGACAATCCATCTATTTCTTATCTTTCCATACTTTATATCGGTATATGTTGTGACAGCCCCCAACAATAAGATCATTGGAAGCATTAATAAAAATATTAATTCCATTCTCCCGGCCTTTTCTATACTTTTCTAGCTTATAATCCTGTATGCTTTTTATATTTAAATCTGCTTATTTCACTCAAAATTTGCCAGGCAGTAAAAACCCACCTAGGAGAAGCAGATTAAAAGAAACAAAATGAATATATTATATTAAGGCCAATCCACTTTCCAAACAATAATCTTTTGGCCGTTGACATCTCTGGTCCTATGAAATTTCTCGAAGTGTTCCAGCCCACCATATTCTTCAAAGAAAAAAAGCCTAGTGAATATGCTTGCAGTCAGTTCGTAGTCAGAAAGAACACTTTCATAAGAATTACCTGAAGGATATATCGCAACCCCCATCTCCCTATCATTTGGACCCCTAATGGTTCCATCATATTCTTTTTTTATAAAGGTTTCATTCTTTACAAAACTAACCTTCCTGGGTTTACCTTCGGTCCTATCCAGTTCAGCACCGGTGTCCGCTCTGATGATATTTGTCACAACAGCTTCCTCTGAAACCAAATCAAGCTCCGTCTCATAAATAAGATTAACACGCCCCTGGGGAGCATTCATACTCATGGAGTTCTCACATTTAATTATGTCCCCATCTTTATTACAACTACCCGTATCGTGATACCTGGGCCATGGACTTATCCATTGGTCAGCATCAACATCAATAATTTCATTATATTTGTCAAGTGCATCATCAACACCAAACCTTTCCTCTAATATCTCAACAGCAAAATCCTTATCGTTGTTATGGACAAGGTTAAACATTGAAGCCCTCTCAAAGTCCCAGGCTCCAAAGTGAGCCCAGACCCCCGACTTACCAACCATATCTTCACTAGTGATAAAATAATTCTCAGGCAGCTCTTCACAATGGGTGTATTTTAATACTTCATCAGCTTCATCTTCACTAATGGATTCCAAAAGAATAGACCTTGCCTCATCCCTGTCATCTGTAGGTAAAATATCATACAATAAATTGATAGATTGCAGCTGAACAAGTACATCATCGCCTTTGTATTCTAGTAACCTGTTGTAACCAGTATTTGCTCCGCAATCAAGATACCTTAGGATACCAACACTTTCATCCTCGTTTGAGGTAAGCATAAGCTTTCCTAACCAATGAGCCTGTGGATTATTTTGCCTGCCCCCATCAAGAGTCACCCTTCTCTCAGCAATCGCAGCAAACCAATGACCAAAGTCCCACCAGGAATTAATTATAGCATCCTCCTCGGATTCGTCTCTTATTTCTGTAAGGGTATTATACCAGCCATCATTCATGCCTTGGTCGATTTCCTCGGAAGGTTAATAGTAATATCTATTAACCCGGCCAAACTAAATAAACATCCTGTTGCTTCACGCTGGTTCAAGGCTTCCTTGAACCCAGCCAAGCTAAACAAACAGACTGTTGCTTGGCGCTGGTTTGCGCTGCCTGATTATTCCACTTTGTTATAACAATAAAGCTAAACCACTAGTGAACACACCAATGGAATAATCAGATTTAAGGAATTTTTGCATTGTTGCGCTCCCTGTTAAATTATCTCTAACTCTTCCCCTAACTCTATTTTTTTATTATCCACTATACCAGCAGGAGCTTCTATAATAAACTTTGATTTATTTTTTGGAAAATAAAAACTAAAAGGTCTTAAATCCTTTTTTATCTCAACCACAATTTTGTTCTTATCAATAAATAAAACATCTATTGAAAAGAACACAAAAAACATATGTAAAGGAGTAAGCTTCTCACCTTTGAATTCGAAGAGAAGAATTTTTTTTCCTGAAAACATAAGGCCTCTTGCCTTTCGCAAAAAACTTTTGCAATGGGTGAACTCCTCAACAATTTTCTCGCCACTCTTTTTTTTAAAGACGGGCATATTAAAGTACCATATTCTCAAAGATTATGCTCGCATAACTTACCGAATTAGTATAGTCGTTTAATAAATCTCCCGAGGTGTAGTAGCTTAAAACCTCAATTCTGTTGACCTCATCCTTTAATAACTCCAAAAATAATGCAATAGCCTGCTTTCCACAAATGGTCGCATCAGTGCCAATTATATAGTCCATAAAACCCCTGGTATTGATTACCTTGATTTCATCAATCGCTCCAAAATCAAGTTTTTTCAAATTCTCCTTTATATCTTCACTAAAAGGTACATAACCAAAACTGGGACCATAATGGGTAAAATCTGAGCTGGCAATTATGCAGATTTTTTTAT
>CAZBGG010000136.1:0-3866 GCA_964491305.1 uncultured Methanosarcinales archaeon | reverse complement strand
AACTACCTGTTTGTGGTCAGGGATGGGTGTTGCGACTACCCATCATAAAACCACATAGGCAATTCATCTCCCGCCTGTTAGAGGCGGGAGATGAATTGCCTAAAAAATGTTAAAAAATTTTAAAATATTGAAGGGAGGTGAGAGAAATTTATGTTGTGATTGCTTTTTTGATTTTAGCCTGTGCAGTTTTGGTTCACGAGATGGGTCATTTTATTGCAGCCCGCATGGTAGGGGTTGGTGTTAAGGAGTTGTCTGTAGGGTTTGGTCCTAAGTTAATAGGGAAACAAAAAGGGGAAACTATGTATTCATTGAGAGCTGTTCCCTTGGGCGGGTTTTGTCGGTTAGAAGGTGAATCTAGTGAAGAATTTAAAGAATACCCCATTTATAAAAGGGCAATAGTTTTTATGGGGGGTTCTGTTATGAATATAATAGTTGGCATATCGTGTATTTTTCTTGTATTTTTCTTGTTTGTTGGGATTCCTACAGAAACTACCACTGTTGGTGGGGGTGAAGGTGATAAATTACAATCTGGTGATAAGATTACTGCTATCAACAATGAAGAAGTAACCAAATGGTCTGAAATAATGGCTTATGAGGAAACCACATCCCAGTACACCATAATGCGTGACGGGGAGATTATGATGATAGAAAAAGAGAGCCTTCAGGCTGTACCTAAGGGTGAACGATATCATTTTTCTGGTTCAGTTGTGGCAACAGGGAGGACGCTTGCCGTATTAGGCGAAAATGTTTACAGTACCCTTTCCGGTTCAGGAGAGGAGTCGGATACACAGGTAGTTGGGCCTGTTGGAATTGTTAGTATGGCATCTGATGCTGTTAATACGGGAGACATAGTATTTATCATGTTCTTTATAGTTTCTTTAAATGTAGGGCTTGGGGTTGCCAATTTGCTTCCCTTACCCATTTTAGATGGAGGGCATTTGTTTTTGTTGTTTTTTGAGAAGCTCAAAGGATCGCCGTTTCAACCTAAAGTTGAAATGAGGTATCACGCCATAGGGTTTATATTTATTTTTATGGTAGTAATTCTAGTAACCATTAACGATATTATTCAATTACTTACATAACACGACAAGAGAGGAGGTTGAGATATTGAAAAGGATTTCTGTTAAGAGCATTCCTTATTTTGAAGGAGTGACATTGGCTCGAACAATATATGACCATAATGGCAATATGCTATTACGTGAAGGTTCGAGATTGAGAGCAAATTATAAGAAATATTTACAGACAAAAGATATACACCATATATTCATTAGTGTTCCTGGATTGGAAGATGCTTTATGCCATGAAGTTATCTCTGAATCAAACAAACAACAAGCTATTGATTCCATAAAACAAGTTGTGCAATCCCTAAAAGCATCGGAAAGAAAGAATTACTCTTTGGTTGTAGAGACCAGGGAAAAAATAATGGCTATAATAGATGAGATTATTAATGAAATCACAGCTAACGGTGAATTGGTTGTTGATGTTGCTGACTTAAAGACTCATGACAATTATACATTTACACACTGTCTTCAAGTTGCAATTTTATCGATTTTAACAGCTTTTGAGATGGGGTTAAATAGAACAGAGATAAAAATACTAGCATTGGGGGCAATCTTGCATGATTTAGGCAAAATCATGGTGCCAGAGTTAGTGCTCAACAAACCCGGTAAATTAACTACAAGAGAATTTGAAATGGTTAAGAAGCATCCTGTTTTAGGATATGAAATGTTTTCAGGAAATAGCTTGTTTTCTCCAAGGGCGGGGAGTATTATCAAACAACACCATGAAAAAATTAATGGAGAAGGATACCCATTTGGGTTACAAGGGGATGATATTGATCCTCTTGCTAAAATTGTAGCGATTGCTGATGCGTATGATGCAGTAACATCAGAAAGGCCTTACCGGGAGGCATTCCCATCACACAAAGCTATAGAAATAATACAGGATTCTTATGAACATTTTGATCCTTGTGTGGTAAACAATTTCATGAAGTTTGTTACTGCATATCCTTTTGGGACACATGTTGCTTTAAATGATTCAAGGAGTGGTTATGTGGTTAGAAACCAATACGGGGCGACATTTAGCCCGGTTGTTCGTATTTTTTACGAACAAAGCCACAAACTTCCCATTAATCAAACGTATGATATTGATCTGAATGATACGGCAAATTCTCACATTGAAGTAAGCAAGGTGTTTTCAGATGATGCCAGTATTGATGATGTAAATTATTTTGTTGTTTAAAAATTATAATGAAAGGAGGTTCGGGGTATGGATTACATTAAAAGCTATGATGAGAAAGACAAGATAGATAAAAACATCAATGCAGAAGATGTGAGCGATTTATTGAATCAAGGGTTAGCTGTGGAACAGATTGCTGATATTTTAGGGTGCTGTGGTTTTGAAGTGGAAGAGATCATCGAAGAAGAATCTTTGTAGATAGAATATGATTGTTATGAAGAAGGGAGGTGTAAATATTGGAAACTGTTGAACAAAATATTCAAAAATCAATCGAAGTTATTAGAGAATTTTGCCAAAAACAAAAAGAACCTTTGTTGATAAATTTTTTCTGTGCAGACGATAATAATACTAATTATGGTTTAATCAATTTGCTAGCAGATGATTTTATCGAAGAAGACGAAAGGTTTTTGTTTGTTTCGGAATTGGGGCATGTTAGTCTTGTTAAAGAATTGCTTTATAATGCACAGGTACATTCTGATATTAGTAAGAATGTAGAGTATCTTACAGTAGCGTATATTGCAGCTTCTACACCATCGGAATCTCCAACATTTTGGATGGTAGCAATAGAACCGTATACAGTATAATTGTAGGGCAATAACACAGAAAGGAGGTGATTAGATTGCAACAGAAACCCGCATATAAAAACAGTTATGAGGTAAAGGAGCGCATAAGGTTCCCGCGTGAAGACGAAAAAGCCGAATTAAAAGAGTTGGGATATGAAAATCCTCGGGATTTGATGTTTCGGGAAACTTATAGGAATGACACCCAAGAGTTGAGAACACGGTTTGTAGTTAATGCAGAAAACATTGATAAGGTTTATCAAGGGTACTGGTATCGTAATGACAGAATGGTAATAGAGAAAACATATGATCCTGAAGATCCTAAGAATGTTTACAAGCAGTGTGTTAACAAAAAAGGGAACCCTACGGAAACAAGGTATCCTGTCATGGAGGCAGGGCAAGAAAGGGTGTCGGCTGGGCTTAAAGATACTACTGGTAAAATCAAATCATGGTGGTCTGCTAATGTTGTGAATGGTTGGGAAACCGCCAAGAACAAAGTGGGAGGCGCAACTAATGCTGTAGTTGATGCCAGTGTGGAATTATATGACTATGCTGCTGAGAATTCAACCCGTCAGGCAGGTAGATTTTTAAATGAAAAGAGGGAAGCTTTGACTGCTTATTTTGATGCCTGGAAATCAGGTGTGAAAGAAAGAAAAGATGCAGTTGTAGGTGCCATGCAGGACAAATACCAGCAAGTAGTAGATAGGTTCCAACAAGCAGTTAATGGCCCTAAACAGGTAGGTAACTATGTAATAGTTAAAGCTGATGCTATGAATAAAGAAGAATTCCAAAAAGTTGTTGAAGATTATAAGGCACAAAAAGATGAACGAAAGCAAAAGCTTGATGAAATCAAAGCCAATGGAGATCCATTAAAACAACAATCCAGCCAAACACTTTCTAATGGGCTTTAAAGGTTGAAAAGACGCTTGCTCACGGTTAAGTTGCCGTGAGCAAGCTATAACTATTATACTTATTTGAAAGGAGAGTAAACAGTCAACTACCCCGCACTAAATTGCGAGGCTTGCGGTGAAACCGAGACGCAAGCCTGGTTTTCTAGCCTAAGTTCTA
>CAZBGG010000135.1:0-3888 GCA_964491305.1 uncultured Methanosarcinales archaeon | reverse complement strand
CCAACAGAGCCAGCGATACGTCGACAGTTCTGATTTTTCTTATATAATTCCTCCTTTAGTTAAAAAAGATTCACAACTCAAAAAAAGATATGAGGATATAATGCAGGAAATAGGTAAATTCTATGAGGAATTAAAAGAAACAATACCAAAGGAGGATGCTCGTTTTGTTTTGCCAAATTCTTGCGAAACAAAAATTATAGTGACCATGAATGCGAGAAGCCTAAAAAATTTTTTTAAGCACAGGACTTGTGTCAGGGCACAATGGGAAATAAGGGACCTTGCCCAAAAGATGCTTGACATATGTAGGCGAACCTCACCTGTTTTATTTGAGAACATGGGGCCTGATTGTATTTCAGAAAAGATATGTCCGGAAGGTGCAATGAGCTGTGGCTATTGGAAAAAATTTGACGATGTACTTATCAAGTATAACGATAATTTATTGACGAAGGGTGATTTTAAAGATGCTGAAAAATAAAGATGAAAAAGTATTCAATATAATTGAAAATGAAAAATTGAGACAGAAAAAAGAACTTAATATGATTCCAAGCGAGAATTATTGTAGTGATGAATGTCTAGAGGCTTTGGGCAGTGTTCTTAACAATAAATATGCTGAGGGTTATCCAAAAAAGAGATATTATCAGGGTAACACTTTTGTTGATTCCATTGAAGAACTTGCGATTGATAGAGCCAAAAAATTGTTTGGTGCGGAGCACGTAAATGTTCAGCCCAATTCAGGTAGTCCAGCTAATATGGCAGTCTACTTTGCTCTTTTGGAGCCTGGAGATACTATTATGGCTATGAATTTGGATCACGGCGGTCACTTAACTCATGGTAGTCCGGTTAATTTTTCAGGAAAACTTTTCAATTTTGTCCACTTTGGGGTAGAAGAAAATGGGTTTATTGATATGGACAAAGTCAGGGAGATGGCTATTGAACATAAACCAAGGATGATTGTTTCCGGTTTTACGGCCTATCCAAGAAAAATAGATTTTAAAAAATTCCACGATATTTCCAAAGAGGTCAATGCCTACAGCATGGCTGATGTAAGCCACATTGCGGGACTAATTGCGGGTGGTGCACATCCAAGTCCTTTACCTTTTACTGATGTGGTTACAACAACAACGCATAAGACTTTAAGAGGTCCAAGAAGCGCAATAATCATGTGTAAGCAGGATTATGCGAAAAAGATAGACAAGATGGTTTTTCCAGGATTACAAGGTGGGCCTCATGAGCATACGATTGCAGCAAAAGCTGTTGCATTCGAGGAAGCAATGCAGCCAGGGTTTAAAGATTATGCGGTGAATGTTGTGAAAAATGCCAAAATCTTGGCAGATACTCTGATAGAGGAAGGAGTTAGTGTAGTGAGTGGAGGAACAGATACTCATTTGATTTTAATTGACCTTATTGGTACCGAGTTCATAAATGAAAAAGGCTTGGGGAAAAAGTATGCGGTCTCTCTTGAAGAAGCGGGTATCATAACTAATGCAAATACCATACCCTTTGAGCCTTCAACGCCTTTAATGCCTTCAGGCATAAGGCTTGGTACACCAACTCTTACAAGCATGGGTTTTGGGGAAAAAGAGATGGAGAAGGTTGGCAGGTGGATAGTGGAAGTCTTGAAGAACCCTGATGATAGCGAGCTAAAGAACAAGATTAAAGAAGATGTGGAATCACTCTGCAGGGAGTTTGAGCTTTGAATATTAAAAAAAAAGAAAAGAATTATGTCATCTTTTCGTAGGCCATGTAAATCATGTAAATCGCTGCTACACCAACCAATGTATAAACTACCCTTGAAGCCAGGTTATAGCCACCGAAAATCATGTCTACCAGGTCCATTTCAAGTAACCCGAACAGGCCCCAGTTTAGTCCACCCACAACCAAAAGAACAACTGCAATCCAATCCACCACGTTTGCTTCTTTCATGTATATCACCCCGTAAAATCAAAGTTATTGGGGAAGATATATCTTTTAATATATAAACTTTATGCGTTTTTTCTGTACCAGCCCGTGTCAGGGTCTGAATAATCTATCTCTCTATTTTTTAGGTAGGGAAGGATTTCTATAATTCCAAAATGCTTGATATCATTAATGGTTGGTTTAAAACTATGAGCCAGAAGATTCGCGAACTTGGTCACTTCTTTATCTGTAAGCAGAGAAACTGCAACAACAGGATTAACTCCCTCGAATTGAGGTGAATTAGAAATAAATTTGTATATTGTTACAAGGTATTGTTTTTGCAGGGAATCATCAACTATCTTGTAAAAATTGTTAATCAGGTAGTTTCTCAAGTTCATGAAATTTTCATAAATTTCTCCTTCACTCAGTGAAACATATCCTTTTTTCTTGCTTTCCTTAACCAAAGCACTAATAACTCTTGATGTCCTTTCCCTTTGATTTTTTCCAAGCTTATAAGCACAGCGAGGAATATCTTTTTTCTTCAGGTACCCATACCTCACTCCATCGTTTAGGTCAGAAAATGTGTAAGCAATCTTATCTGCCCACATAACTGCAGCATATTCCTGCAAGCGGCCCTTCTTACTGTTCTTTTTTTTGTATTTAAAAGAATGGGAAATTATGCCTTCCAGTACCTCAGGGGTTAGATTAAGTCCCTTACCTTTTCTTTCAATCTTTTGAGATATCACTACACTGTTGATATTGTGTCTGAATTTTTTTTTTGATAATTTAGTAAGAACTTTTTCACCTAGATGTCCGTAAGGTGTGTGTCCTATGTCGTGTCCTGCTGCTATAGCCATGCAAAGGTTCATATTAAGATTTAATTTCTCAGCGATAATCATTGAAATTCCTATTACTTCCTCTGTGTGCACAAGTCTTGTTCTAACATGTGGGTTATCTGGCATAGAAAGGACCTGTGTCTTAAAAGCCAATCTTCTATATGCTCCTGATTGAGTTATTTTTATATAATCATTCAGGAAGGGGTCTGTTGCAATATTATCTTCTTTTTCTTCGTACCTTCTACCAACCGTATTCGAAGCAGCTTTCATATAACTCCTTTAGATCGATCTTTATTTAAGTGTTTTGCAACTTTTTTGCATTAATCCTTGCGAAAGGCAAAAAAATCGATAAGTATAACAAAGAATTTTAAGGTTTTTTAGAAATTTTAATAGAGAGAAAAAGCCTCCGGCGGGATTTGCACCCGCGACCTTGGGATTACGAGTCCCACGCAATAGCTGGCTATGCTACGGAGGCGAAAATCAGATATAGTAATGTTTTATTCTTTGGTCTGAAATTCAATTTATCTTTTCTTTTATTTCTTCTTTACTTAATTTTGATTGACATTCCGGGCAGATGATTACCTTCTTCCCTTTTTTGTTTCTTATATAGGTACCCTCAATTTTTTCAAGGAAGGTCTTTTTAATCCTTTTGCTGCAAATTTGGCATTTCATAGTTACGTGAGAAAATCAGGCAATATATAAATAATTTGAAAATTAGTTTAAATCTTTTAAAGGCGGCAGAATCTGCTGTTTCGATGTTTTTGGTCTGAAAATACCTAAAATTTATAAATCATAACACTCATCATTTTGGGAAGGGGCTAAAAATGAGGTTGTTATTCTCGTCAGATATCCATGGAAATGAGATGCATTATTTCAAAATATTCCGGGCTGCCAGAAATTATGATGCTCTTATACTTGGTGGTGACTTATTACAAAAGAGTGTCGATATGATTGGTCAAAGAACTTTTATCGAAACCTTTTTGATTCCACGGCTGAAAGAGTTGAAGGAAGAATGTCAGCAGTTAAAGATTTTCGTTATGTTCGGGAATGATGATTTTGCTGGAAATCTTGATTTATTGAGTACTTACGATAATGATATCTACGAAGTACTGGATCAAAGGAAAGTAAATTTATATGGAAACTTCAATATATCAGG
>CAZBGG010000134.1:0-4065 GCA_964491305.1 uncultured Methanosarcinales archaeon | reverse complement strand
GTTTTTTTTAATGATGAAAAAATTTAAATCACCTCATTTATTGAATAAAATATGGGAAAGAGATGGCAGTGCTTCAGTTTGTCCAGCAGATTCACCCGAATGCACCTTTGAAATAACCGAAGATTCAGGTTTGGCGGCTCATTTTGAAGAGAAATGATAGGGATATCTCGGTTAATTGACTTTTTTTACTTTTTTCCAGATAAGCAAGGGAATGCTAAGGATCTTTTGTTCAATTCTTCTTCGATTAAAGCTTCCAATCCATCATAGATAATCAACAGTGATTTTTGTTGCATCCCACGTTGGATACTCTTCAACTATAGCTGGCTTAAAGCCTTCTTTTTTTATCAGTTGAAGGTTTTTTTTAAGACATCTTGGTTCAATTATAATTCTCTCATTAATCGAGTCTAAAAAATGCGGGAAATTATTGTTAATTGCAAAGTTTTTTAATTGTTTAATATTACCGTAGACAACGGGTCTGACAAGCAATCCCTCAGGGGTTAGTTCATCATATTCCGTCAGAATGTTTCTTGCTCTTCTTGTAATTCTATTTCTCAATTGCACTTTGTCTTTCAGTTTAGCAGTACAGAAGTGGACATTAAATGACTTTTCAACGCAGTATTCAAGCAACTCGTTGGCCATCTTATTGCTACCTTCGATTCCCTGGCTTAATTCACTCTTTGTCTTCAAACCTCTTTTTCTAAAAGAAATATTGTTAGTCTCTGTTATCTCAAGCTCATTGATATTTAAAAACTTAATTTTGCCATCCAAAAAATTAATAAGACCCCTTGTCTCCTTTTCTTTTCCGGGAATTGCGGGGATTTCTGCCCCTATATCCCATCCAAACTTCCTGGAATTTTCTATATTATTCCACATCTTTTTATCCTCTATATTGGGATGAAATCTTATTTCGTCTAAGCCAGAATCATAAAGTTTTTCAAGATTTTCATGTGTTGCAAGCTCAAATGAAGTATACAGGTGTATGTGGAACTCTTTTCCGAATCTTTTTTTCAATTCTCTTATATATCTGATAGACCTCTCTGGCGTGATTAAAGGGTCTCCTCCTGTTATTCCCGCTCCTTTTGCTTCGGTTAGCTCCGCTTCTTTTATTACTTCGTTTGTTGAATTAGTAGGCCACTCGTTTGCATAAGTTACATCTTTAAACATCTTTTTGTCAGAAAGAGGACAATACCAGCATTTTCTTGGGCAGAGACCTGTTACAAAGAGGACCAGCTTTTCACCTTTTACACACTGCTTGCATCCTTTAGAAATTTCTCCTATTTTTTTTGAAAAATATTTGGTGTTTTGTATTTTTTTCATTTTAGTTCATAAACATTTTTAATCTGGTGATACTGAACTATTTAATAAGTTTTATAAATATGCGTCTTTTTATATGTCTTATCATGGAATCTAATCAGGGTGACCAGGGTTGTATTTTTTGCCAAATAGGTAAAGGTGCTGTTGATTCAAAAAAGATTTATGAAGATGATAAACTTCTGGCAGTTTTAGATATTTATCCTGCTAATAAGGGGCACATGCTGGTGATTCCTAAGAACCACTATTCTTTGATGACGCAGATTCCTGAAGATGAAATCGGCCATATCTTTATAGTGGTTAAAAAATTGTCTAATGTGATACTGAAGGGGCTAGATTGCGAGGGAACCAATGTATATGTTGCAAATGGTACGCTGGCTGGCCAAAAAGCTCCGCATGTAATGGTGCATATTATCCCAAGATATAGTGATGATGGACTTAATTTTAATACACCCAAAGGAGAGTCGGTTGAAGGTTCCTTAGATAAATTAAGGGCAAGTCTTGTTCCTCTGGTTAAAGAAGTCTTCTCTATTTCAGAAAAAGACATATCAAATTTCTACCCTGGTTATAGGGCTGGAGATAGTAGTAGTGGTGGGGTAGGTAAGGGAGCTATTCCTGAAAACCACGATAATGGTGATCAATCTGATACACCTGATTTGGATAAAATTGGGAAGATGTTTAAATGAAAATGGTATGCAAGATTTGTGAGATAATAAAAGACGGCAAAAAAATTTATCAAGATAAATCTGTTGTTGCTTTCCTGGCTGATGACTCTGCAGTGGCGGGGCTTATTCAGGTAACTACAACAAAACACCACACCATATTTGAACATCTTACGGATGATGAAACTGCTCATGTTTTTAAAGTTGTAAACAAAGTATCTTCAATACTTGTAAATTATTTGAAGATTCAGGGTGTCAATATAGTTGTAAATAATGGAGTAGATGCTGGACAACTTTATCCTCATTTTGTTGTTAATGTGGTGCCAAGGTATGAGAACGATAATATAGACTTCAACTGGCAAACTAAGCAAGTATCTAATGAAGACCTTGATGCAGTCTATAATAAGCTTTTATTGGCAATTAAAGATGATTCTAAACCAGAAGGAAAAGATGAAGTTAAACAATCCTCTTCCGAAGAAATAAGACAAGAAGGGGATGAGAACGAAAACGACGAGATAATTGAGGAAGAGAAGGATTATCTTATAGGAAGTCTCGATAGAATTCCCTGAAATGCGGCTCCTTTAGGAAAGTGTTTTTCTGAAAATTTGTTATTTTAGTAAGATTTTTAAAGTAGGACTTGTCTGTGTAGTGGATGGATGAGCATATAGCGTATTTTAGTATGGAGATTGCTGTTTCGGATGAGATACCCACTTATGCGGGTGGTTTGGGAGTTCTTGCGGGGGACACCTTAAGGAGTTTTTCCGATTTGGAGTTGTCTGTTGTAGGAATCACTTTGTTGTATAAGAAAGGGTATTTTCACCAAACCTTGGACGAATATGGTAACCAGTTTGAAAACGAATTAAATTGGGATCCTTCAAAAGATTTGAAGAGGCTGCCTGTGGAAGTGAGTGTTTATATTAAAGGGAAAGAGGTTAAAGTTAGTGCTTGGCAGTATAAGCTGAAAGGCTTAACGGGCTTTGAGAATAAAATTCTGTTCCTTGACACGGATCTGGAAGCAAATTCCCCTGAGCACAGGGAAATTACCCAAAAGTTATATGCGTGTGACGATGAATTCAGGCTCGCGCAAGAGATTGTTTTGGGTATTGCCGGCGTAAAGATACTTAATGAATTGGGTTATAACCAGATTCAAAGGTACCATATGAATGAAGGGCATTCAGCCCTACTAGTTCTTGAACTTGCTAAATCTCTCGATAAGGAGAGTATAAAGGAGAAATGTGTTTTTACCACCCATACTCCTGTTGAAGCAGGTCATGACAAATTTACAAAAACTTTGGCGAAGGATTTGCTGGGTGATCAGATAACTTCAAGTATTAAAAACAATATTTTTAAAGGGGAAGAACTGAATATGACTTTTCTTGGTTTTGAGTTTAGCAGTCATATTAATGGTGTTGCAAAAAAACACGGCGAAGTTTCTAGGAGGATGTTTCCTGGATACGATATTGATGCTATAACAAATGGCGTACATACTAATTTTTGGACAAACGATGCATTCAAAAGCTTGTTTGACAAATACCTTAGTGGCTGGCAGTATGACCCTTTTAGTCTCAGGTATGCCTTAAGCATACCTAAAGAGGAAGTCTGGAACGCCCATGAAAAGGCTAAAAAAAATCTCATAGATTATGTAAATGAGCATCATAACGCTAATATGGAACAAGATGTTTTTACTATTGGGTTTGCTAGAAGAATGACGCCTTATAAAAGAGGAGAGCTTTTCTTTTCGGATATGGAGAGGCTTAAAAGAATTGTAGATAATACTGGGGGCTTGCAGATTATTTATGCAGGCAAAGCCCATCCTAAAGATAGCGAAGGGAAAAAGATTATCAGGAAGATTTTTGAATATAAGGAACAGATTAAAGGTCACGTAAAAGTCTGTTATGTGCATGATTATGGCATAGAAGAAGCTAAAAATCTAATTGCTGGAGTTGATTTATGGCTCAATACACCCAAAAAACCACTTGAGGCCTCAGGTACATCCGGCATGAAAGCTGCGCATAATGGTGTACCTCAGTTTTCTGTTCTTGATGGTTGGTGGCTTGAAGGTCATATTGAAGGGGTTACAGGGTGGAGTATA
>CAZBGG010000133.1:577-4078 GCA_964491305.1 uncultured Methanosarcinales archaeon | reverse complement strand
ATTTTCAGCTGATATGATGGGAGGTGTTAAAGTAACTGATGAAAAAATTGAAATTTTGATTGATGATGAAAAAGAGAATGAAGAGTTATCTAAGAAGAAAGAGCAAGAAAAAAAATATCAAAAAAGATGGGAAGAGGGAAAGTGTACATATGGAGATACAAACTGGAGAAGACATAAAGAAAAGACATATAGAAATGAATATCCTTGTGGTTGGAAATGTGATGAGTGTGGTCAGTTTTGGATTGATTAAAAAAAACAGTTCCCCTAACCTTTGCGGGTTATATAATTTGCTTAAATCGCCTCTGGTCAGGGTTAATATAGCGAATTTAGTGTAAATAAGTTAATAATTAAAATATAACAAAAATGTCTAGGATTACAGACCCTTTAAGGAAACAAATACTAAGGTTCTTAAAAGGTTCAAAAACTTGGAGACATAAAGGATATTTATTAAGGAAAAAGTGGAGAGGAGAGGACGGCTTCTTTATGCCTAGTACTGTTGGAAGAACATTAAGAAAGCTAGAAAGTGAGGGAGAAATAGCAGTTAGGGACGATAAATATGGTAAAAGTGTGGAATATAAGTATTTAGAGGGAAAGGAAAAAGAAGAGTATACTCCAAAAAGTGAAAGACCAGAAACACTTTTTAATGAGTATAATTATTAATTAAGTTGTGCCTCTCGCCTTGTGTCCTGGTGTTAGCACCTCAAGATTTTTGCCTAAAATAATGGCTTTTCTGAGTAGGCTGACACCAGAACTTAGGGCGAGAGAAAAAGGTCATTTAAAATAAATCTAACAAAAATGAGAAGGATAAAAAAAGAAAATAAAATACTTAAGTTTATTAGCGGCTTCTTTACTTTATTTGGTCTTTATCTTTTGTTATTTCGTGGAGATTTAACAAATGGATTATTAGGTCTAATACTTGGAGAGGTTATTAAGTACAAAAAATAAAAATCTAACACTTAAAAATATGCATTTTCATCATGAAATATTAGTAAAAGCTGAAGATAAATCACAAGCCCAGAGTATAGTGGAATCATTCTTAGAGCCTTATGGCGACGGAGAGGTTTTTGATTGGTTCCAAATTGGAGGAAGGTGGAGTTTATTCCACTTAGACGAAGAAGAACGAGAAAAAGAACTTAACAGTGGAGAATATGTAGAAAAGTGTGATCTTTGCAACGGAACTGGAAATAGGAAAGATACTGAAGGAGACTCTTGTAATGGGTGTAGAGGGACAGGAAGAGCACGAAAGTGGCCGACAGAATGGCCGATAAGGGAAGAGGATGTTTTATCGGTGAGGGAAAACCCTGAAAGAGCAAAGGAAATTATTGATAACCAAGTTGAGAGCATGGAGAACAGCTTAAGGGATTATCAAGAAATGATAATAAAAGAAATAGACGAGACTGGTATTGAATTAGAAGATTTTGTATTTGGTGGCTACGATAGAAAGGAAACAAAAATAACAATGATGGTCGGTTATTATGTTGAAAAAATAGTAAAATTAAAATTAGGAGATTATAATTCTGATAGTTTTTTCTATGATGTTCACAAATATAGTGAAAATATGTCAGAAAGAAGGTGGAAAGAAATCTTAGAAGAATTAAAAGAAAATAAGGATCAGGACTACTATTTAGTCACAGTAGACCTACATAATTAAAAAAATCTAAAAAAGATAAAAATAAACATGATTTTAGGACAAGAAGAAGTTAAAGAAAAGCTTTCAGTTAGTGTAGATAACAATTTACCAGTATTGTTAGTTGGTGAAACTGGCACAGGAAAGACTTCTATAATTAAAGATGTAGCTCCTGAAGACCAACAGGTAGTTCGTGTTAATCTTAATGGACAAACTTCAGTTGAAGACTTTGTTGGAAGAAAAGGATTAAAAGAATCACAAACATTTTGGGAAGACGGTGTTTTGTTGAATTGTATGAGAGAGGGTCATTGGATAGTTGTTGATGAGATAAATGCTGCTTTACCAGAAATATTATTTGTGCTTCACTCTTTACTTGATGATGGGCGAGAGCTTTTAGTTACTCAAAACGATAATGAAATAGTAAAGCCTCATGAAGACTTTAGATTTTTTGCTACTATGAACCCAGTTGGAGAGTACGCAGGGACAAAAAGTCTTAACAAATCATTTATGAGTAGATTTGGAATGGTTCTTAGAATGAGCTACCCCTCTAACGAAGTGGAAAGAAAGATAATTAAAGAAAAGACTGATGTTCGTGACCTTGAGAGAATAACTACTATGATTGAAATTACTAATGTTATTAGAGATTTAAAAAAGGAGGACGAAATTTTTTACAACATATCTACCAGAGACTTGCTCCAATGGGCTCACTTAACCCCTGATCTTGGGATAGCCGAAGCATTTAAAGTGTCTGTTCTTAACAAAGCAGGACAAGATAGAGAGATTATAGTTGAGAGATGCATGGATATATTTGAAGAGGCTGAAAAGGCATTTAAGAAACACGGGTCTAGTAAGAGGATGGGGATAAACTATTTTAAAAATGAAATGAATAGAATAGAGAGAAGGAAAGATGAGATGAAAAAAGATATAATAAAGTCTGAAAAGGATAAGATAAAGAAAAAAGTCTGTAAAGAGTTGAAGGGGCAATTCAATATTCTAGATCAACAAGCTCTTGATCTTGATGGCGACGAAGAAGGCGAAGAGAACCCAGATTATGAGAAAGTTTCAGTTGATGACATAGAACTATGAATGATATTGTATTTAAAGAAAAAGTAATGTCGGTTATGAAAGATAATAAATTTGACCGATATGTAGGAGGAAAGAAAAGAGGTCTTGTAAATGGCTCTGATTTATGGAAAGTACCTTGTGGTCAAAGAAATGTTTTTAAACAAAAGCAAGAAAGAAAAGGAAAGAGATATAATGTGGTTATTGCCATAGACTTATCTGGAAGCATGGGTAATCCTGGCTGGGGTCGTTCTGATAAGATTAATATATGTTCTGAAGCAGCTCTTTTTGTTGCCGATGTCTTTTCTAAAAATCATATAAACCTTGCAATAATAGGATTTAATAGAAAGGTCGATAAAATAAAAGGGTTTAATGAACCTTTAAAAGTTAAGGAGATGCACAACAGAATAGTTCTTGGCTGTAATTATTATGACTTAGATGCTTATGATTATAGAAAGATTGATTTTGATGATGACATGATTGATGAGGAAAGTATTGAAAAAGCAAGAGAGAACTTTAATGAAACAAGTCATACAGACAACTTCTTATGTAATCATGATTATGACGGAATTAGTGTTGCTTATGAAATGCTATCTGAGAGAAAGGGAAAAGGTATTTTGCTTGTATTTTCTGATGGTATGCCTAATTGTGACCGACCAGATGATTGTAATTATGAACAGGAAAAACATCATATTAAGAGAATAAAAAACTTAATTAGAAAAAACGAAGAAGTGGAAACTGTTGGAATAGGTGTAAATGCTAGGTCTGTTGAAAATATATATGAAGAGAGTATAGTTGTTGAAGGTGAAGAA
>CAZBGG010000133.1:0-567 GCA_964491305.1 uncultured Methanosarcinales archaeon | reverse complement strand
AATCTGAATTTAAGAAAGAAATTGTTAAAATATTTGATAAAAAACTAAAAAGACAATGACTACAGCACTTACAATAACATCTGTCATTAGTATAGTATTACTATTCTGTGCCTGGTCTAATCATATTATTGAAGCTTATTCAAGACCATTTGGAGAGGAGGTCTATTTTGGAAACTTTAAATATTTTAAGCGTGAGTTTGAAAAGAAAAAGTGGCGATATAATGGATATCAAAGTGCACTTGTTCCAAAAAATAGTAAAAAATACGACTTAATAAATCGTGTTGGATATACAGAGTTTAGATTTGATAGTGTATATATGGCTCTTTGGCCGATATCTTATTTTCGTTCTGTTCTATACGTCTTTAAACAAAAGAAAAAGAAAAAACCAAATAAAAAGTCGGATTATTGGAAAAATAAAAAACTAAAAAGACAATGACTACAGCACTCACAATAACATCTGTAATTAGTATAGCATTACTATTCTGTGCCTGGTCTAATCATATTATTGCTGTTTATAGTAGACCATTTGGAGAGGAAGTATATTTTGGTAAGTTTAAGTATTTTAAG
>CAZBGG010000132.1:0-4088 GCA_964491305.1 uncultured Methanosarcinales archaeon | reverse complement strand
AGCCAACCAGAGAGGAGCTCCTAAATCTTTGGGGTGTTGGTCCGGAAACTGCTGACTCTATGCTATTATATGCTTATAAAGTTCCTGTTTTTGTTGTTGACGCCTACACAAGGAGAATATTTTCATCGTTTTCTATAATTAATAAGAATGAAGATTATGAAGTCATAAGGAAATTGTTTGAAGTTAGCCTTCCAAAAGATTATAGGATATATCAGGAATATCATGCTTTAATCGTTGAATATGGGAAAAGGATTTAATGACGGATGTTATGTCTTTTCTTATATCCATTGATAAGGTCCATATTTGTTTCAAGAGAGTTTTCCATTCTTTCTACTATTTCAGGTGTTTGCATGTCATGTTGTGAGAATGCTTTATCAGCTGCTTTAAGCAAGTTCCTCATCCTGTCCATTCCTTGTTCCAATTCTCTTCTGTATTTATTGTGCAATTCTTTTTTTATTTTGTTTTTGAAGTTATTCTTGAAACCGGAGAGATATGTAACAACGTTTTCATCATGAAAAAAACCGGGCGGAAGGAATGCGAGTCTTTGGATTTCAAAAAAAGTTCTTGGCATCTTGCCACTTTCCCTTTCACCTATCCAATTACTTTCAAATAATGCATAGATATCTTGCCAATGTATTTCAGCGTTGCCTTGGCTAAGTTTTGGATAATTCTTCCTGGTTTTTATATCCAGGCTTCTCATATTTTTTTTTGTCTCTTGTTCCAGTTTAAGGCTTTTCTTTAATTGCCAGCCTTGTGATATCTCAGTTTCAAGGTATCCTTTTATGGGATTGACTATTAGTTTTTTTAAAAGTGGTGAATTATCTGCTGATGGCATCGTATAAGTCCAGGCATTAATATCCTCTGCACAAAGATTGCTAATTGAGCATCCTGGGTTAATTATTCCATTTATTGTTTTTGGATCGGTTGCAAGATTTTCGAGGACACTGTTATATACTTTTTGCTCGGCGTATTTTCTGAGAGATTTCATCAATACATCTTCCTTTGCTTTTTTTCTTGAGTTTATTATGAAAGCATCAATAGAGGATCCAGGCATCCAGGATTTTGGAAGTCCATAAACCAATTTCACGTTGCCACTTACTTCATATTCTTGTCGGTTTAGAACGTAACCTGAAGGTTTGTCAAAAGTTCCAAGAAGCTCTGTGCATCTTCTTTCTACATCCCTTGAGCATATATTTCGGCCAGTTCTTTTAATATAATCCGGGTTGTCGAACTCTCCAATCATGGAGTGGGAAAATTCCAATAGAATCCTTTCTATATCACCCTTGTTATAAACTGGCATAGTTATAATAGCACACCTGTTTTTTCTATTGGAATATTCCGAAGCCTCATTTTTTGCGTCATCAATATCTTTGGCCGTTGCCCCCTTGTCAAGTGTAATTTTTCTCGTTCCTTCATTCTTATGAACTAATGCGGCATCTTCTAGTTTTTGGTCAAGATCTTCATATAATTTACTCATCCTTTCAAAGGATATGTACAATTCGTAAGAATTTTGCATGAGGTTAAGTGGACTCTCTATGAGATTACGGTATTGTCTGCCATCAGGGTCGTCAGGTAAGAGCCATTTATCTGCCAGCTGGGTGTATGGCCCCATTAATTTTTCTTTTATTTCCCTATCCATATTCGCACCCTGACCACTAGATGTTTTAACTTATATTTAAATGTTTATGTTTTTCATTACTAATTAATGGTAAATATAAACTGAAACTCCATCCAAAAATTATATAAATACCAAAAAATGAGCAATCTTATGCTCGAATCAGAACTTATTGCGCCAATTCTTGAATATCTTACAGAGTTTAATACTCTTAACGACTATATGGTAGCTTTTATAGCTTTTTTGGTTGTGATTTTAGTCTTGAAGGTATTTAAAACCTATTTTATATACAAGCTTAAGAAGTTCACCAAGAAGACAAAGACTAAATTAGATGATATGTTTGTTGAGTTTTTAGATCAGCTGGGATGGCCTTTTAATACAACAATTTCGTTGTTTGTGGTTTCAAGGTTCTTGACTCTTCCAGAGGTTATAGATGATGCAATTTATTACCTGTTGCTCTTGGTTGTTGTTTTTTACCTTTTAAAGGGTGTTTTTAAGGCGATTGATTATTTTGTAAGGGAGAAAATAAAAGAAAAGAAAAATGAAGATGATTCAGGGACAGCCCAGTTATTCAGGCTTTTTGGAATAATTTCAAAAATTGCTCTTTTAGTTATATCTTTTCTGCTTATTCTTTCTAATCTCGGGTTGAATATAAGTTCATTGCTAGCAGGTGTTGGTGTGGGTGGATTGGCTATTGCCTTTGCGCTTCAGAATGTCTTGAGGGATCTTTTTAGTTCGTTTTCCATCTATATTGATAAACCCTTCGTCGAAGATGATTTTATTGTTGTTGGGGATGACATGGGAGTTGTTAAGAACATTGGACTTAAGAGCACAAGAATACAAACACTACAAGGTCAGGAACTTGTTGTTAGTAATAACGAGTTGACCTCTGCCAGGATAAACAACTATAAAAAACTGCAGGAGAGGAGGGTTGTTTTTCATCTTGATGTGGTTTATGGGACACCTGTGAAAAAGATTGAGAAAATTCCAAAAATAATTAAGCAAATAATTGAGAAGGTTGAAAAGGCAAGGTTTGATAGGGCACACTTCAGTAAATATGGTGATTATAGCTTGGTCTTTGAGGTTGTTTATTATGCTGAAACCGCAGATTATGCAGAGTATATGGATATCAATGAGAAAATAAATCTTGAAATTGCAAAAGCCTTTGAAAAAAACCAGATTGAGTTTGCCTATCCGACCCAAAAAGTATATTTTGAAAAATGAGAAATGGGCAGATTACTTTGTTTGTTGTTGTTGGATTTATAGTTATTTTTATCGTCGCTTTTTTCTTTATTTTCCTTGAGTCAAGAATTGGTTCTTTTAATCTATATGAAAGTGTTCAACTTGAAAAATATGTAGAGGATTGTGGTGAAAAGGTTCTAAGAATAGGTCTTGATATATTAGGTACGAGGGGCGGGTTTATATATGATTTCGAGCCAAAGCTAAATACATCAAACATACCTGTTGCGATACATATGATGAATGATCATTTTACATCACCGGATATAAGTTTTATAAAAAACGAGATAAAGTATTTTACGGAGGAGGAGATGAAAAAATGTATCTTAGAGTTTGCAAGTAGTACAGAGGATTTAGAAGTTGAAGAGATCGAAATTTTAAATAACACTATTTCAATGTCTATTGGCTTATTTGCTGAAAAAGGTAATCAGGAGGTTTATGAATCTTATGTGAGCATTAATCACCCCCTTGGTGAAATGCTAAAGAAAAAGGACGATTTACTTGAAGATTACGAAAATCTTAATACTGCAGATTTTGAAGATTATTATTTAGTTGGTGGTGCTTTTGATTCGGAAAAAATTGTTTATTCTCTTATTTCTTATGATGACGGATACTCTTTGAACTTTGCTTCAATGGTAAGGGGTAATCTTCCACCTCGTCTTGATTTTATACCAGATTTTGTAATAAGTACTAATGAAGTTTTTACATATCAATTGAGTGCGAGTGATCCTGACGGCGATGAATTGGATTTTTTTACTGATAATGCACTGGTAGGGCTGACCAGTGATGGTTTGCTTACATTTGAACCAGTGGTTAAGGGGAATTACACTATAGAGGTTTGTGTGAGAGATGAAATGTTTGCGCAGGATTGCGCGGATATAAAGTTTATGATTAAGGATGAATAAAATGAAAAGAATAATTTTTTTAGGATGTGTATTTTTAATCCAAATTACTCTGGTCTTGGCTGATTGTCCGAATCAACCAGGTTGTGATTCTTTTAGTTGGGATGATGCAGATTATAGCAAAATTGAGTGGGATATGGTGTATGACTTTTCTTCTGTTGACTTATCAAATCCTAAGATTAATTGGGAGGATGTCGATCAGAGTGCTATAGAAAGAGTGGATGAAATACCTTATGACAAATTTCAGCCTACTCAAGTTAGAAAGAATCTACTTAAGAGGGCCACTGTTGACCAGATAAGAAATAACTTGGATGAATTTGAAAATCTTTGTT
>CAZBGG010000131.1:0-4090 GCA_964491305.1 uncultured Methanosarcinales archaeon | reverse complement strand
AAATCAGTTTCTATGACCTCGCTTGTGTTGTTTAGTCGCTCCCCATGCGGGAGCGCGGGTTAAAACAAATCAGTTTCTATGACCTCGCTTGTGTTGTTTAGTCGCTCCCCATGCGGGAGCGTGGGTTAAAACTGTATATCCTTGGAAGTAGAAGAAGGCAAAAACCGTCGCTCCCCATGCGGGAGCGTGGGTTTTAAAAAATAAATAAAATATGGGTTGACAATATAATAAAATTGTATTACAATATATAAGGATTGTTATTGAAAGTATAATTACAATGAATTAAAAATGTTTGAACGTAAATAGATGCCTGTTTTGGAGTTTGTTGGCATGGTTTACAAAAGTGTTGTTTGTGTGGGGGTGATATATGCTGATTATAGCTATAAGGGTCGCTCCGTATGCGGGAGCGTGGGTTAGAACAATAACAATCCTTAAATGATTTATAAACCAGCAAGGTCGCTCCCCATGTGGGAGCGTGGATAAAAACATATGAAGGAGGTTGTTATGAATGGGTATTAAGCTAAAAATATGGGGAAAACACGCTTGTTTTACTCGACCCGAAATGAGGGTTGAAAGGGTTAGTTATGATGCGATAACTCCCACTGCAGCAAAAGGAGTGATAGAGTCCATTTATTGGAAGCCAGCAATAAAATGGTTTGTCGACCGGATACATGTTATAAATAGGATTAATTTTGTTTCATTTAAAAGAAACGAAGTTAATAAAAAGGTTACGTCTAGAGATATTGAAAATGCAAAAAACAACAAAGAGTGCTATATTGATACCGACAAGGTGAGGGTTCAGCGAAATTCTTTGGTGTTACAAGATGTATTTTATATTATTGAAGCTCATTTTGAAGAAACTGGAGAGGAAGAATCTCATCCTGAAAAACACTACAATGCTTTTTTGAGAAGAGCTCGCAAAGGACAGTGTTTTAATCAACCATACATGGGATGTCGTGAGTTCCCGGCGTTTTTTGAATTATTGGAAGACAATGAAGAAGTTCCCGAGTCTTATTATTCTGGGCAAGAGATTGATTTGGGATGGATGCTCCGAGAAATAAACTATAAAGACATGTCCCCATGCTTTTTCCGTGCTAATATGAAAGATGGAGTTATCGAAATCCCCCAAAAGGAGGTAGTGCGATGATTTTACAAGCACTTTATGATTATTACTGGATACTGGAGAGTGAGGGAAAAATTCCCACAAAAGGGTTTGAGTTTAAAAAACCTAGTTTTTGTGTGGTGTTAAATAAAGATGGAAAGATAAAAAGGATTGATGATTTAAAAGGATCGGGAAGAACAACTGAGGTTCCTAAGCTTCACGCTCCAAGAACAAGAGCTAGCGTTCCGAGGTTTTTGTGTGATAATGCTGATTATGCTTTGGGTTTAGGATCATTTGAAAACTTTTGCAGCTTTCGGGAGTTAAACATGGAGTTGGTAGAAAGAGTTCCTGGTGCCGAACCGTTTCGGAAGTTCCTGTTGACATGGAACCCTTATGATGATGATGGAATATTTGAGGATTATAGGGAGATTATGCAGCAAGACAAAGGAATAGTAGTTTTCCAGATTAAAGGAGATAGCGAGTTTCTCCATGAGAAGCAAGCAGTTAAGGATTTGTGGCAAGAATACTATTTTGATAAGCAAAAAGAAGGACAGCCAGAAATGTTTTGCTTAATTACTGGAGAACACACAAAGATAAGAAACTTACATCCAAAAGTTAGCGGAATTGGAGATCAAGGAAGTGCTCCATTAATAAGTTTCAACGAAAATGCTTTTGTTTTTGATGGATCTACTCCACACAGTTCTCCCATTGGGATAGAAGCTGCTGAGGCATACAGTGATGCTTTGAGCTATCTTGCCGATAACCAAGAGACATATATCAATATTGCAGGAACCAAGATTATATTTTGGGCTAAAAATCCAGGGAATAATGAAGAAAACTTTTTCAGCCTTGCTTTAACCAACAAAATCCCCAATACGGAAACGGATTGGGAATTGATAGGTACGCTTCGCGATTTGTTTGACAGGGGGAGAAAAGGAGAAGAGATAAGGGGGGAGCTTCCAGGCATAGATGAAAATGCTAAGTTTTATGTTTTAGGTATAGAGCGTGGTTATCGTCCTGCTATACAGTTTTTTCACGTCAACGATTTTGGCGAGATAGTAGAGAAGGTATGGCAACACCATCGGGATATGGCATTGGTTAAGAATTATGAGTCCGATCCCGATATAATTCCTATCCGGCAGATATTGCTAGAAACCTGCCCAACAAAAACGGAGAAGAAGGTGATACCTCCTTCGTTATCCCGTGCTTTATTGGATGCAGTGTTGACAGGAAGCATGTACCCAAGGGGGTTATTAGAGAAAGTGCTTAGGAGGATTCAAAAAGGTGAGGAAGGAGGGGAGTATGTTAAGGCATCCATAATAAAGGCTTATCTTAACAGAAAGAACAGACTTCAAAACACTGGAAGGAGGGAGATTAAAATGGGACTAGATTATGAAAATCATAATGTTGGGTACTTACTAGGAAGATTGTTTGCGGTAGTCGAGGTAGCACAAAAATATGCAATCAATCCTCAGAGAAGTATAAAGGAAAAGAAAATAGCTACTGCTTCCAAGAAACCCAACATGGCTTTTCCTCAAATATTGGGAAAGCTACAACACTATGTCAAAAAGATTGGTAATAACTACTATGACAAACAAGCAGAGAATATTCT
The DNA here is from genome assembly GCA_964491305.1 of uncultured Methanosarcinales archaeon. Classification (GTDB taxonomy): domain Archaea; phylum Nanobdellota; class Nanobdellia; order Woesearchaeales; family DSVV01; genus CAZBGG01. The sequence goes on along the minus strand of CAZBGG010000131.1, from coordinate 1,376 downwards.
TCAGCATATAGAAGAAATTCCGGTTAATCTTGATATTGAGGAGCAAGGTGAGTTTTTCCTGGGATATTATCACCAGAAAAAACACCTTTATACTCCCAAAGAAGAAAAAGAAAAGGAGGTTGTTTCTAATGAGTAATATCAAGAAGATAGATTTTATGGTGATAGTAGATGTAAGGAATGGAAATCCTAACGGAGATCCGGACAACGGAAATATGCCTAGAATGGATGCAAATACCGGAAAAGGTTGGATTACAGATGTAGCTTTTAAACGGAGATTGCGTGATTACCTTCTTATAAAGTATCCGAATCATGAAGGATATGAGATTTATGTTCAACAAGGTGTTCACTTGAACACTCAGCATAAGCGTGCGTATGACAAACTAGGAATAAGTGCAGAGCCACCAGAAAAGCAAAAACGCACTAATCCTAATAAGTTGCAGCTAGAAGAAATTCAGAAAATATTGTGTGAGACCTTTTTTGATATTAGAACCTTTGGAGCAGTAATGGGAACTAAGGTCAATGCAGGACACGTTAAAGGCCCTGTGCAGATCAATATGGGGGAGAGTGTAGATCCTATTTTCCCCGAGGATCTCAGAATTACCCGTGTAGCGAAAACTCGTGAAGATGATGATGGAGATACGGAGTTTGGGGATAAAAACATTGTTCCCTATGGACTGTATGTTTTTACCGGGCATATTTCACCACTGTTGGCAGAGAAAACAGGTTTTAGCGAAGATGATTTAGAGGTTTTGTGGAAAGCAATAGAATGGATGTATGAGTTTGATCGCTCTTCTTCAAAAGGGCTTATGACTACTCAAAAACTGTATGTATTTGAGCATGATAGCGTTTATGGGAATGCCCATGCTGATAAGCTCTTTGATCTGGTCAATATTGAGAGCAAAGTTGATAACCCACGTTCCTTTAGTGATTATGAAATTACTGTTGGAGAAGAACCGGATGGTGTAAAGATTATAGAGAAAATATAAGAGTTGTATCAAAAGACAAGGTAAAGATATCGGACTGGCATTGGCTGAAAAGTTAATGCCAGCCATTTCTTTTAGTGTATTTTGTAGTCAACTTTGTTTAGCGAACCCTTAGCGGACACATTTTCCCCGTAGGTTCGCAGTTCAATAATGGCGGGGCTTGTAGTGCTTTGTTTTTTTAAGAAAAGTGTTTGCTTTGGAGGTGTTGCATATGGTTCGCGAAAGTGTTGTTCATACAGACTGATATGTGCTGATTATAGTTTAAGGGGGTCGCTCCCCATGCGGGAGCGCGGGTTAAAACTACCTATAACTTGAATATTTAACCCTGTTTAAATGTCGCTCCCCATGCGGGAGAGCGGGTTAAAACTTATGTAAGCGCTTACGAAAAAAAAC
>CAZBGG010000130.1:0-4092 GCA_964491305.1 uncultured Methanosarcinales archaeon | reverse complement strand
ACCTAAAGGTCGGGGAATTAAACCCCTGTGTTCGCTACGCTCACATTAATAATAATGCCTGTTAATATAAACAAAATAAACAAAAATCATCTCATATTTTTTAGGGGGTTCTCACCCTTACCCATCCAAATATATTCCACCGGTTCTTCCTTCCTAAGATACTTCATATACAAAAATGCCCCCAATCCGGCTAAAACCAGTACTGAAAAAACAAATAGAACGCTCATCTTATCACCCTTTAGCAAGAGTTATCTCAATGGTACTCACTCTTACCTGTTTACCTTCCTTATTCTCAAATTCTTCTGAATCAATCGTTATATCATCTATCTTAACCTGCTCTTTGAGAAATCTTTTGGATGCCACTTCTGCAACATCAACGGCCCTGGATATAAATTTCCCCCTCGCCTTAACTACCACACTTTCTGCACTTTTTGTTGTAAACTGCATCACCACACTTGTAACGTAGTTCATAAATGGCTTGTTGCCCACAAAAATCATGTTATCCTGCGTCATTTGCATCCCCCCTTAATTAGATTAAAAGCTTCTTTCCCTCTTTGCTAAGCCGTGTTACATACCCTGCAACGACATTGACCTGCTTTTTTGAAGCCAGGTTTGAGAGAGTCCTCACCACTTCTTTGTTCTTCACAAAATCATTACTAAACCTTTCGCCGTGCTTCTTATAAAGCTCCAGAGTCACTCGCTTCGACAATTGCGTCTTTATTCTTCCCATATTATATCACTTCATACCCTAGTAAACAGCACCAGAGAAAAGTTACTGTATTTAAATCTTTTGGCCAAAGAGACGAATTTCCCCCAAAAAATCCCTAAGGTACCTAAAAAATAAACACATTTTATTAAATAAGTTGTAATAGAATGATGCAAAAAACAAGACTTTAGCTGTTAAACCAACTAGCGAGACTTTCAATAAAAACATGCTGGCTCCCAATACACTTAGCACCAACAGTAAACGAAAACTCTTCGAAGAATATAAAGCTAAATCCTATTAAGCCTTAACTTGGCAAATTGCGCAATAAAAGCAACAACCCCTCCTGAAACGGCAGTGAGTAACTGAACAGGACCCATCGCCACCAATAACTGTACGGGAATCACATCAAGGGTGTAAAGAGTTAGCGCCGCAAGAAACAAGAACGCTGCCTTAGCAAAGGCACCTCCCGCCAATGTAAACCACTTACTTATTTTTTTGTTTAAATAAAAGTATTTGAACGCATAAACCAGAATAAAGTTTCCTACCCATATGAAAGGAATCATATAAAACAAAAAAATGGTTAAGGGACCAAAAACCAAACCAGCGGATAAAACACCCAGGGAAGGCATTATTATTATCGGCAAAAGCCTATGTGACCTAACATTAAGCGCCCCAAGAATAAGAGCACCATTAACGAGAGTCCCCACAAGAAACTGCGGATGTGCTATCAAGAATGACACCAAAAAACACATCATAGCATAAACAACAGTCTCAACATTCTCCTGCAAATAACCCAACTTATACTCTCTCAGATAAAACACTTCGCTCCAAAACACCATACTACCAACTACTTTCATAGATTATTTATAAATCTTACGAAAAAACTACATTTTACCCACAAAAACGCAAAAAATACAATAACAAAAATTTAATAGTCGATTTTAATCCGTCCCTTTATGGAGATTATAGAGGGACACAAAGACGTTGAGATAGAATATTGCAAAAATTGTAAGAAGATTTATTACAGAGAGAAAATAATTCCATTGTCTGAATTCAAAAAAGCTTTCACTAAGTATATAAAGAACCATATAAAGTTCAATGTAAAACCAGATAAATTCTATGTTGACGACCTAGTAATTGACAATCTCAATAAACTACCCAAATCTATGGAAATAGCAGTTAGAGCAGAAGCAGGACAAAAAGAAGAAGAAGGGTTTATACCCATCGTCTTCAAGCCCACAGAATGCCCCGTTTGTTCCAGGCTAAAAGGTGGTTATTACGAGGGCATTCTTCAACTAAGAAACAAAGAAAATGAAGGATTTGAAGATTGCATCAAAGAAATTGAAAGAAATACTCAAGCAAAAGAACTTGTAGCAGTAACAAATAAAATAAATGTCAAGGGCGGAGTTGATTTTTATATAAGTGACAAAAAATACATTAGGAGCCTAGCTAACACTCTCCATCAAAAATATGGAGGCGAATTAAAACTCAGCCCTCATTTACATACTTCTGATAGACAAAGCAGTAAACAAGTCTACAGGATTAACGCTCTATTAAGACTTCCCGGGTTTAACATTGATGATATAATAAAATATAAAGGCGAGTACTATAAAATTGTATCATTTAAGTCTGATAAGATTAATGCGAAATCAATTACTTCTGAGAAAAATAAACCGATTAAAATGGATGAAGCATCCAAAGTGGCTGAAAAAAAGGATTTTAAAGAAGTTATTGTAACGAAGAAAAAACCCAAAGTTGAAATACTGCATCCTGAAACTTTTGAAAGCACACCGATAGAAAACAAAAAGGAAGTGATGGAGAAAAAGATTCCTATAATTATAATCAATGAGAAGATCTATGCTGTTTAAATTCTTTTAAAAGAGGAATAACTTCTCTAGCAGATTTTCTGCCAGATTCAATCGTATTCGCTATTACATCCTTTTTTATGAGGCTTACCTCTGAAAGCTCAGGTCTTACTATAAAATCATGGGGACCATTATTTATTTGTTCCGCAGCAATCTGGTTACTCATTATGTTCAAGGTCTTGGAGAATATATCAATTACATTAGGCATCTTATTCTGCCCTTCAACTTTGGAACTCCTGCCACCAAACACCTTACACCTAACCTTTTCAAATAATCTTGAAAAGAATCCCGGTGAATCTAGAAGATTGTAATTTTTAAAAAACCTCCCGTAAAACTTATCGGAATTGAACCATCTACCACTGAAATGATTAAAAAAATCTTTCCCAAAACCAAAAATTTCACCGGAAGGAATGTTGCTACCATCATCCCTCACACTCAAGTCAACAGTAATTATACAATCCGCACCCAATTCTTTCAATTGATATGCCGGGACAGGCTCTACAAGACCCCCATCGACTAAAACCATGCCTTTGTACCTCAAGGGAGTAAAAATGCCCGGAACCGCCATACTTGAATAAACAGCCTTCACAAGATTCCCCTCCTTTAGGACTATTTTCTTACCCGTATTAACATCCGTTGCCACACATACGAACTTCCTATCCAAACTATCAAAATCATTTTTTATCAACTTACTCAGGAACAACCTTATCTTATCGCCCCCTACAAATCCACTTTTTGAAAAAGTCAATTTAAGAGCATCTTTCCAATCTTCTGATTCCACCAGATCTTCGATTTCAGAAGCAGTATGTCCACTACAGTACAAAGACCCAATTATCGCGCCCATGCTGGTTCCCGCAACAAAATCCGGATAAATCCCTTCTTTTTCTAACTCTTGCAGTACACCTATATGTGCGAATCCTCTAGCTCCACCGCCACTAAGAGCTATCCCAACTTTTTTCATCTTGCCTCTCCTTCTTATAATCATCAACAATCTTTTTAAGCACACCTTTCTTGTCTAATGCATCTGAAAAATGAGACCTCTCAACAAATGCAAATCTTTTAGTTTTTTTAATGTTTAGCTTTTTTGGCTCAATAGTAACCAAGCTACTCTCCAGAAGCCTAGGAACCTTATTCGAAAGAATCTTTACATTCTTTTGCTTAAGAAGTTCAATAACTCCCTGACTAAAAGATGAAGCATCATCAACATACAAAATATCACCATCTTCGATAAATATTCCAGCTATATCCTCCTTACCCAACTTTTCAACCCTTTTACACACCAGATACTTGCTTGTTTTTTGTAAAACCCCGCACATAGTGTTCAAATCTTCTTCAAGTAGCTTCCTCTTACTCCTCTCAGATCGTTTTTTTTTCTTCAAATCCTCTATAATCTTGCATTCATTCCTTCTATCAGTCACTGGAGATGTTGATCTTAAAATGTCATTAAGCTTTTTTTTCTCTTTTTTTTCATGTCTCAAACATTTTTTTAAATCATTGACCTCAGATTTCAAAAATGAATTC
>CAZBGG010000129.1:0-4105 GCA_964491305.1 uncultured Methanosarcinales archaeon | reverse complement strand
TAAGAACAATCTCACCTTCCTCATCCACCTTGACGGAATTACCTTCTAAATCGAGCACTTCATAAAAAAATAAGTCTTCATGCATATGAAATTTGTTAGTTTCAAAGAGACCTGGACATTGATACGCAACTTCCCCCACTGATTCACATAACCCATAGAAAGATGTTATTGCAGCATCTGGAAAAAATTCTTTTATCTTTTTTTTCTCACCCTCAGTAACCAACGGACCTGCCAATAGTACATTTTTTACAGAATCAACCCCTTTTTTAACACAAAATTCCCCCAACTTAACCGCCATTGGAGGGGATGTGAGAACTGAAGTAACCCCTGCTATTTTCATAATTTCAGCATTGTAAGCAAAATCAAAGGGTCTGCCAATGGTTACAGCACAAACTTTCCTAAAATGCAGCGCTAATGAGTACATCCCGTTCGGAAAGATAATAATTGTCCGGTCCTCTGAAGAAATCCTCTCGGCTTCTTTTTTTAATTCGATTTGCTTTTTGAATAAAACTTTCTCATCTTCTTCGTTAATATAAAAAACCGCCATTTCATTAGAAGTACCAGATGTAGCCCTAAAATTGAAACATCTACCGGTACCAAAATCAAAATTACCACATCCAAAATAATTAAAGAAATCCGCCTTGCTAATTGCAGGTAGCTTTCGAAATTCTTCAAATGAATATAAGTCCTTTACAATCTTCGTATAAGGTCCATACAGGTCCTTATAAAAATTAACATTCTTAAAATTATGGAACAATACCTCCCTCAACCTTTTGAATTTCTCTTTTTCATTCATTTTATACACAAAAATAATCCCCTAGTTCATTAACGGGATTAACAATTTTATATAAATATTGCTGATTACCTAAAAAGTGTAATGAATATTTACTGATAAAGAGATAACTACGTAAAAGAATACCTATTTTTTTTCAGAATCTTTTTCGCACTTATCCATCCACTTAGAATTACCCCTGTGTAACAACCACCTGGATGTGACCACCCTGAAGCAAAATACAAGTTACTTATGGGGGACTCATTAGGCACTCTTAGATAACCTGCTTGTTCTGGGATTTGAGAATAGCCATAGACACTTCCACAAGGATTCTGTGTATACCTCTCTATAGTCATAGGCGTAGCAACCTCATAATAATCAATTATATCAACAACCCCAGGAATTAGTTTGTCAAGTCGTCTAAAAAAGATTTGAGCAACCTCATCTTTCTTCCTTTTGTATTCTTTTTGGTCCAAATTATTCCAATTTTCTATGTAATCAATTGCACAAATAACCCCTGAACTTTTCCCTTTACTAGCTAGACCTGAATCAACTTGACTGTAATCAACAAAAACAAAGTTCTTTTTCTCATAGCCGCCCCTATGATTTTTTACCACATCACCCAATGATTTAATACTTTCACTGAAAACAAAGGTTGAATAAGATTTATTCCCTATTTTTTTAACCTCTTTTTTAAACCCTATAAAAATAATCAACAAAGAATTTGAATAAGATAAGTCCTTTAGTTTTTCCCCCAATAGACCTCGTTTTTTACTGGGCAACATATTTACCACATTGGGTACAGCACAATTAGCAATTATATTGTCAGCAAAGACCACTTCCCTATCACCCGAATCATGATTTGTTTTTTTGTACTCAACACCCACCGCACAGTTATCTTTGATAATAATCTTCTCAACAATATTATTCAGCAATACTTTCCCACCGTTACCCATTATAAATTTTGTGAGATAGTTAGAAAGTTTTTGAGAACCTCCCTTTATAAAATAGCCTCCATTATTATAATAACTTGATTGAGCCAGCCCAAAATAAATTAAAGACATAGTATAAGGATTATCATGATAGTGTGAAATATTTCCTTGCAAAATAAGTTTTAGATCTTCGTCATCTATTATAGAATCCAAAAATGAACCCAATGTTCTATAAGTATTAAAGAATACATTCGGGAAAAATATAGGAAAGAATATAGGGAACCTTTTAAGTCTGCTCTTCTCCTTTCCTAATTGTTTTAATTCTTTTTCTATACCATTTATTCTGCTAAAAAATTTTGCTATACCTTTTTTCTCTTCCGGGAAATAGCTTTTCAAAACTTCGATCGCGTCTTTTGTATTATCGGGCACTACAATATCAACCCTATCATTTTTGAAACGGAAGAAATCCGGAATCTTTACAAACTTCACATTTTCAAACACATTAAGATCATCAAAAATCTTTTTTTTTAAATCATTGCTGTCGAGCCCATCCATAAAATGAAGACCAACCTCCATCTTGTAGTCTTTTCTTTTAAACGTTGTAGCAAGACCTCCAGGAACACTATGCTGCTCTATAAGAAGAACCTTTTTCCCCTCTTTTGCAAGCTTTGCTCCTGCTGTAAGGCCGCCAAGTCCCCCCCCTATAACTATTGCGTCATATCTAACCATCATAGAACGCAATCAGTTTAGAACTTAAAAAAGTTTTTATTATCATTAATACCACGTAATCTAATTCTTTTGTAATTAAACAATTTATAAACTACCGATTTCGAGCTCTTTACCTAAGACTAATACTCATAATCCTTGACCATGAAAGTCAAGGTTTTTAGATGGGTTTACAATCCAAGGCTACATTCTAGGTACCTTTGTTATTGAACCTACTTCAAATTTTTTAGACATTCTCAAAAGATTAAAAACGAACTTCACTGGGAAAGTTTGATTCTTTTTAGAATCTTTTTTGCGCATGACCAACCACCCAATAGAACACAGGTGAATCCTGCTCCTGGATTCCCCCATGCTGAAGCAAAATACAAGTTACATACAGGAGACTCATTGGAAATCCTAAAAGCAATTGACTGTTTTGGAATTTGAGAAAAGCCATACACACTACCACCAGGATTCAATGTGTATCTTTCAAAAGTTTTGGGGGTAGCAACCTCGTAATAATCAACTTCATCAATAACTCCCGGAATCAATTTTTCAAGTCGTTCAAAAAATACCTGAGCAACTTCCTCTTTCTTCTTTTCATATTCATTTTGGCCCATATTATCCCAATTTTCCATATAATCAATCACACAAATAACTCCTGAACTTTTCCCTTTGGGGGCTAACCCCGAATCAACTTGACTATAATCAACAAAAACAAAATTTTTTTGCCTGTACCCTAGCATATGATTTTTCAGCACATCCTGTTGTTTTGATACACTAGAATCAAAAACACAGGTTGAATATGAAACATTACCCAATTTTGCCAATTTTTTTTTAAAACCTATAAAAATAATCAAACCTGAGTTAGAACTTTTCAATTTACTTACTTTACTTTCTAGTTTCTTTCTACTCTTCCCGGGCAACATATTTACCACATTAGGTACAGCACAATTAGCAATTATATTGCCGCCAAATACCTTTTCCCTAGCACCCGAATCATGATTTGTTTTTTTGTACTCAACACCCACCGCACAGTTATCCTTGATAATAATCTTTTCAACAATACTATTTGCCAGAACCTTTCCGCCGTTAATCCTTATAAACTTTGCAAGGTGGTTAGAGAGTTCTTGCGACCCCCCTTTAATAAAGTAGGCTCCATTGTTATAAAACCCTGACTGGGCAGAACCAAAATAAATCAAAGACATAGAATAAGGATCATCGTGGTAATATGATAAATTACCCTGCAAAATAAGCTTTAAGTCTTCATTATTTATAATGGAATCCAAAAATGAACCCAATGTTCTAAAGGTATTAAAGAATACATTCGGGAAAAATACAGGAAGGAATAGAGGGAACCTTTTAAATCCGCTCTTTTCTCTCCCCAATTGTTTTAATTCTTTTTCTATAGCATTTATTTTACTAAAAAATTTATCTATACCTTTCTCCTCCTCAGGGAATTTCTTTTTCAGTACAGCTATAGCATCATCTAAATTATCAGGTATAACTATATCAACCCTATCATTTTTAAAACGAAAAAAATCCGGAATCTTTACAAATTCCACATTATTGAAAACATCCAATTCCTTAAAAATTCTTAGCTTATGGTCCTTCTCGCTGAAACCATCGATGCAGTGGAGTCCAACCTCCATCTTGTAGTCTTTTCTTTTAAACGTTGTAGCAAGACCTCCAGGAA
>CAZBGG010000128.1:0-4108 GCA_964491305.1 uncultured Methanosarcinales archaeon | reverse complement strand
ATTTTTGGCGAGGATATATGTTTGAAGTAAATGAGGAAATGTTTGTAGATACTTTATACGGTGGACATAGTGGTAGTGCAAGCGATGTATGGCATATAGCTCTTTACGAAGTAAGTGCCCCTGATTCAGCTTATGACGGAGAAGCTGCTGATCTCAATGTTACCAATAAGCTAGCTTCGAGTAGGTTAAATAATGCAAGAGGGTCTTCTCATAGAATCGATGAGGTGGAACTAGAACCAGGGCAGAAGTACTTGATTGCTCAAGGAAGAGAAAGTGGAGGGGGTCGTCATTATCAAGCAGATATAAGTAATGCCGAAGATCCGCATGAAGCATTTGAGCACATCGAAATGTGGGGGCCTACACACGGAGATGCTTATAGGTGGAGAAATGGGGGACCCGAAACTCCTATTACTGCTGCTCCTAATAGTAGTACTTCAACAGTTCCTGATATAGGATTCGGTTATATTTCTCATTCAGATTTGCCAAGGGATGTTTTTGCTACTATGGATGTTTATGTTATGTATAAAAGTCCTGAAGAAAGGGCACGTATGATAATGGATGCTAATATGGAGTATAACAACATGGAAGATTATTGTTTTGAGGAAAACGTTCAGCATTCTGGGGTAACGGGATTAGTGCTTTATGAACTAACTTTTGGGATAGATGATAGCAAAGATCAAGAATTGGAATACTACTATGACGGAGACGAAGAAGAGATGAGTGGTTATTACTATATTGACAGTGTAGAATTTCAAGAGATGCTTATAATCGATAATTTGGAACCCGGGGAACCTGTGTTAGCAAACCAGCGAAATAATGCTTCCGAGCGTATTACTCATAACAATATAGTAAATAATAATTATAACGCTGAAATACTGCCCAATGAATTTGCGGTTTATATGGAATTAGATGTTCCTACTGTTATTATGGGCCCGATGTCCGGGTTCTATGATGGCACTATTGATGAGATAGTTAATTTAGATGTTTATTCTAAGAGTGATTTTTGTTACGAAACTACTTTTGATGAAGTCGTTGCAGGGGATCCTGCTGATTTTCAGATATTTGGTGGCAATTAAGCGGGGGTGAACCCCGCTACTGTTTTTATGTGTAAAACTTGCCAATATCATTGGTAAAGAATTTTTTTATATTTTATAAAAAGGAGGTTAAAATTATGGAAGAAGAGGTTGTAAAAATGCACCCGGAAGTTGCCGAAGTCTTTATTTGCAATGAGATAGAAAACAACTTTTTGAAAGCGTTAAAAGGTTACAATAGTGAAATTGATCCCCAGCCTGAGATACCAACAAATGAAATAGCTTCGGCAGTATTGCATGGTGGTGTCCTTGTTGGTTGGGAAGCATTTAATGTTCTTTATCAACTAAGGTGGATAGGGGTGAAATTTGAAGATGAGGGCAGTAAGTTGAAGATGAACAAGCCCTCGGATATGTCCGAGGAAGAATGGAGAGAAGTAAAGGAAGAGTGCTCCCCTCAGATAGAGGGGATAAAGCAGGCTTTTGCTGTAGCAAAGATTATGCTTGATGGTAAAGAGACTGCTGTAGAGGATATAGTTAATATATTTTCATAGATTTTCATAGAGAGAATATATTTCATAGCATTCTTATCTTGAGCCCTGGTGTAAAAACCGGGGCTTTTTTTGTACAAATTTTTATTTAGGAGGTGTTTTTTTATTTATGATTAACCCCAAGAATTTCATGATTGTATCCAGCTTAATTGTAGTAATATCTTTGTTGCTTGCAACAATGACTGACTACAGAGAGTCATATCATAACCTACAAGAAGATATCGCTGAACTTAACTCAAAGTTATTAGAAAAGGAAACTAGTTATGACAGATTGGATTCCGAGTTGTTGGATACAGAAGAAAAGCTAAAAGAGATTGAAGAACACAATCAGGAATTACAAGAACAGAAAGAGTTTCTTGAAGAACGATTGGAGATTATTGATGATTTATTGTTTTGGCAAAAGGATACCTATGATAATGCAACGGATAAGTACAGCATGAATGAGAATGTAAAGTCTCCGTCTGGGTTTACCGCAAAGATGTTTGAAAGAGCATGGGAGAATCTGGATGAACCGGGAATGGAAGGCACGGGCGAAGGGTTTGTCCGTGCCGAAAAAGAAACCGGGATCAATGCTTTGGTCTTAGCTTCTATTGCTGCTCATGAATCCAATTTTGGCAAATCCAATATTGCAAAGCATAAAAACAACTATTTTGGCTTTACCGCGTATGATGATAGCCCTTTTGAATCCGCTAGAGATTTTATTACAGTTGATGAAGGCACGGTGCAGGTTGCACATTATTTACGAAACAATTATCTGAATCGTAATGGTAGATATTACCAGGGAGAAGATTTACAGTCTATTAATGTTAATTATGCTACTGATGAAAATTGGGCAAATGCAATATCAAACATAATGGGACTAATAGCAGAAAATGCTATAAACGAACAACAATTAAATACGATGAAAGAAATCACACAAAAATAGAAAGGAGTGATAACATTGAATATTTTGGCAGTAGATGTGGGGTTTGGGCAAACAAAAGCAATTGGTGGAAAAACCGAAAAAGTGGTACAGTTTCCTTCGTTGGTAGGAAACTTCAAACCCTTAGATTTTATATCTGGTCAAGAAGAATTACCCTGGGTGGAAAAATTGGTAATACGATACGGAGATCAAAGTTATTTTATTGGTGATGTAGCTCGAAGACAGGATGTGCCTTATTCAAGTTTAAACAGTAATAGGTTTACACAAAACGAAGGAATGGCACTACTCATGGGAGCCATGGCATTACTTTTAGATGCAGGAGAAAATGATGTTGGATTAGTAGTGGGTTTACCTGTTAGTGATTTTGAAAGATTAAAGAAAGAATACAGACAGGCATTAATCAACACTACACATAACTTCAAAACATTAAGTTTGACAGGAAAAGCAGGAAGAAATTATAGCGTGAATATTGAAGCAGTTAAAATTTTACCACAACCGTATGGTTCATGGGTTCAATGCTTCGCTGAAGATCGTTCCCTTAGAGACAAAGTAGTAGCTGTATGTGATATCGGTTATTTTACTGTAGATTTAGCTCATATTGAAAAAAGGGAATATGTGGCCCGTAAAAGTAGCTCTTATAATGAAGTAGGTGTTCATCAGGCTTTTATGGAGATTCGTAGTGAGATTAGTAGCTCAAACATAGGTGTAACCTTAGCAGAGGAAGATGTTACTGAGGATTTGATCTCAAGAGGAACTATTAAAGTTCATGGGGAAACTAAAAGTTTTGTGAAAATGAGAAATAATGTGTTAAGACAAAAGGCTAGGCAGATCAGTGAACGAATCAAGAAAAACTGGTTAAATTTTGTTGGTATAGATGAGATTATAATTACCGGTGGTGGAGCTTCTTTGTTAGGCGATATGGTAAAAGAAGAACTAAATTTTCAAGATACGGTAGTTTGCAAGAATAACGGTTCACTTACTAACGTAAAAGGCTATCATAAATTAGCTACTTCGATTTGGGGGTGAACAAATGAGTGAAGATAGCATAACAATTAGTTTGCGAATAAGTAAAAAGAAAAATCCTCAACTATATAAATGGGTTCTCGATATAGAAGAAGGTATGCGTAGTCATATTATCAGGAAAGGATTGGAACAATTTATAGGAGGTAATAATAAAGTTGATACTGTTCCAATGGAAAGTAAAAATACTTCTGTAAACTCCAATGAATCCGAAAAAAGTGTCAATAATAACCTCAAAGGCGAACTGGATGATATAGCTGATTTGTTTTAATTGTAAATTTAAGTCAAATAACTCCTGTCTGTAGAAGGGCAGGAGTTTTCTTATCAAGGAAATTCCTTGATATTTTTTTGGATGCCTGTGTGATACAAATGTAATACATTTTGGGGTGATATCGGCTGTTCGAATGGTAGTTTGCAATACAAAAGTTATACAAAAGTAATACAAAAAAGGGGGTATGTTTTTTTGAATGATTTTTATAAGGAATTCAGTAAATCATGTAACGATATACAAGCACTAATGCTGGAGAAAGCTAATTTGGGAACACAAATAGAACAAAAGAATAAAGAAATAATGGATATTTTAGAAC
>CAZBGG010000127.1:0-4123 GCA_964491305.1 uncultured Methanosarcinales archaeon | reverse complement strand
TTGATAAGGCTTTTGAGAAGAAATCTTCGTTATGGACTTATAAGATGATGCTCGCTCTCCCTACTGAGTTGAAAGCAACTAAAGACTGTCTGGTGATTACAACCAGTAAAAAAAATTTAATTAATTCCTATAACAAAGGGGGTATTTATCAAATTTCTACTTAGTCCCTACTCTGCCAACTTTTTATTAGCAGCGTTCTTTTTTATGAACCCAACACATTAGACAAAAAGGGCAACTATCAGGGGTGTGTTCTGCTATTTTATCTGCAGAAGGAGCATATTGATTGGTTTTTACTTAATTTTCTTAATTCTTTCCTGTTTATTGGTTGGGCTCAATTTCCTACGCCCCTACACAATAACTAAATATTTACATTTCAACAAAAAGTATAAAAATAACCTATTGAAGCACATCATTAGGGGCCCATAGCATAGTCTGGATGTTAGCAAGTGAAGAAGACTGTAACAGGTCAAATAGTGCGACCGGCTTCGGACCGGTTGACGAGGGTTCGAATCCCTCTGGGCTCATAACCTGAAAATCTATCCTCTTTAATAAGGAGCACCATATTCAAAAGAATCAGTTAAGCCTCTCTAAAACATTACCAAGATTGTCTAGATTACTTCCTATTCCTGACCAGTTTTTATTTTCCATGGAGATTAAAATCTCATTATAAAACATATTTGCTTCTTCGACCAATTCCAAAGCAGTCCTTCCATTATCCTCTGGAGATATAACAGGTATCTCATCTTCTATAAAAAGGTGCTTAAGGGCCAAATCCAAATTCTCAGCCATCACAACCCTGTCACCATCAGATACAATTACCCTTTTCAGCTGAGGAAGGCTACTCTGCTCAGCCTGTAAATAAAGGGGTTCAACGTAAAGTATTGAATTATCAATGGGTATAACGAGAAGATTGCCGCGTATCACTGTGCTCCCCATCCTCGACCAAAGTGTTAACTGTTGTGAGATCTCTGTATTTTGATCAATCATTGCCTCTATCTGTGAAGGACCATAAGCGATTCTATCTTTTGGGAACCTATACAGAACCAATTCTCCATAGTTCTCCCCATCACTCCTAGCTCCAAGCCAAGAAGCCATATTATTTCTGTTCTTTGGTGTAAAAGTGCTCATCAATATAAACTCCTCCTCATCTCCCCCCGGAAGAGTTAGTATAACATAATAAGGCTCTACCTTGACAGACTGACCAGTACCATAGATTTCAAGAGGTAACTCCCATTCATCCTCCTTGTTATAAAAAACTCTCGCGCTATCCATATGGTACGTCTTATAAAGCTGAGATTGTATGTTAAAAATATCTACAGGATAACGGATATGCTCCTTCAGCGAATCAGGCATATCATCAAATCTTTTAAACTGTCCGGGATAAATATTTGAGTAAGTCTCCATTATTGGATCATCATCACTCATAATATAGTAATCTAAATCACCACTATAGGCATCTACAACAATCTTTACAGAATTACGAACATAGTTGATGCCACCCATACTTTCAGAGTAAGGAAATTTATTAGTAGTTGTATAAGCGTCTTGCATCCAATAGAGTTTCCCGTCAGCAATAACTAAATAAGGATCTGAATCAAGTTGAAGAAATGGAGTGACCTTCTTAATTCTATCCTGCACAGACCTTGTATACATAATCCTACTATCTTCAACTATGTCAGAAGTCATTAAAAGCTTAATATCCATAAATCTCAAAGACATAAAAAACTTCTTAAAAAAAGAATCCAATTGAACGCCACCATCCCCTTCATAATTAGTATAGACATTCTCATCCCCTTTAGGATAGTTAAACTCCTCAGTTTTTGTATTTACTATCACGTATCTATTCTCATTCTCTCCATAATATATCTCGGGTCTATCGATTTTTATATTTTCTTCGTCTACTGTGTACCTTGGAGGGACATCTTTCACAAGATAAACCGGTAGGCCCTCAGAAGTAACGTTTCTAGTAGGGCTCATAACCGCTCCATAACCATGAGTATAGACCAAATGCTGATTAACCCACGTCCTAGCCCTATCCCTAAGCTGCCTTTGATCCATCTCTCTGGCAGAAAGCATAACCTGGGTATAATCACCATCAATATTATATCGGTCTATATCAATACTACTCAAATCGTAGTAAAGCCTTATTTCCTGAGTCTGCCTGTATGTTTCCTTAAGTGGCCTCCAATCAAGAAGCCTTATGTTGTTGATTGTGCCAGGATTTCTTTCAATCATTTCTTCAGTTATACCCCTATCAAAATCCATGAATTGTTCGTCCACATCTAAACCATATGCTTCTTTGGTAAAATCGATATTCCTCTGAATATAAGGTTCCTCAAGATTAAACTCATTTGGAACAACCCTCAAAGACTGCAATGCCTGGGGAAACAAACCAAGACCCAACACCAGAAATATCAGATAAATACCAATCAGATAAAATAACACTTTTCTCCTGCTACCTATGACCAGAAAACTTGCAAGAGCAATACCAAAAGCCATTAATACCAGTATGTTAAGGACAGGTAAAGTAGCATATATATCTGCGTAGCCTGCCCCAAAAACCGAGCCTCTCTCTGAAAATAATACTGAAAAACGGGATAGATAATGTTTAAAGGAAAATAACAAAAAGAACAAAGAGACAAGAGCTGCAATATGAACAATTGTCCTTTTTTTCAGCTTCCTAAATTCTTTTTTTATATTAAAGTCCTGGCTAAGCTTATCTACACTTTCTGAATGTACACCCCCCCTGAAAGCGTTGACTATAAAATTTTGAAAGTAATCAAATATAACCAGTATAGTAGTCAATGTAAGGGTTATAAAAGCAAAATTCCAAACAACTTCCAAGAAAGGTAAAGTAAACACATAGAACGATATATCTTTCATAAAAACGGGATCCTCCATACCAAATGGACTTTGCCTCAAAAATTTCATAACTGTTAGCCACTCCATGGAAATAATCCTACCTACCAAAAAAGCAGCCACAAGAGTAACCAGAACCTTCATCCTGGTAGGGAAAAAGTTACCCTTACCCTTTGAAAACCAAAGATTAGCCATACTAAAAACGAAAAATAAAAATGCAGAAACAAAGAAAACAAGCAAAAACGCCTCAATGTTTATAGTGAATATTTTTGAAAAACCAAGAGACTCAAACCACCAGAAATTAGTCAAAAAATTAGGTAAAACAAGAAACAACAATAACACCACAAATATTCCAGATACTCCCAATAATGTCTTTTTCGATCCCAACCCGAAGAAGGAAATCTTCACTGTTTTTAAAATTTACTAAGATTAAAGTCCACTGTAGAGTATATATTCCAAACAAATTAAACATCCTCTTGCCGCCGAAGGTAAAGTTTTTCCCATTTTTTTAGTTTCCATAATCTTATCAGAAAAAATAAACTTTTAAAGTAATATTTATATATTAACAATAATGCCAAAAGGAACCATAGAAAGATTTTTTGGGACAGGGTTTATTAGATTTCAAAGAAGGAACCCTAGTACTATTGCAAAATGTTGCTCCATAAAAAATGATATACCTTCAGAAAGATAAAAAAATCCCTCTTGGAAGGGTCATAGCGGTTGACCTTGAATGCGAAAATCAACTGCACCACTACGGCTGCTTCATAAGTCTTATCCAGGTAAGCACTGAAGAACAAAATTATGTTATTGATGTCCTTAGCGAGAAGAACCCCTCATTCATACTTAAAACCCTTGAAAATAGAAATATAGAAAAAATCTTCCACGATGTTGATTTTGACTTCAGAATATTAGACGAGCAATTTGGTTGCAACCCAAAGAACATTTTCGATACGAAAATTGCTGCTGAGATCCTAGGTAAAGAAAAAGTAGGACTGTCAAATCTTATTAAAGAATATTTCAACGTTAAAAAACAAAGCAAGTTCCAGATGGCTGACTGGACTAGCAGACCACTAAGCAAAGATATGCTAGAATATGCCGTAAATGATACTGCGCATTTACTGAGTCTTAAGGAAATTTTTGAGGAGGAACTAAAACGAGAAGGTTTGTGGAAAGAAGCAATCAGAAGATTTAAGGAGATAGAAGAAAAGGACTACAAACTTAAAAAACAGAGTTATACAGATATAAAGGGGTTTAAATTTTTAAG
>CAZBGG010000126.1:2213-4130 GCA_964491305.1 uncultured Methanosarcinales archaeon | reverse complement strand
TAGTATTTATGCTATAATATTTTATTTTATTTTTTATAAATGGATAATTACTCTTTATTTTTAGATATGGACGATATTCAAAAAAATGGATTACATCCCCTTCTTCCATAAACTCTTTAAGTTTCTTATCCTCATAATTACAGAATTCAATAGGAACATTATCCAAACCCTCCCATTTTAGCTTTTTTTTAAAATAATCATCATCTTCAAATCTCCTGGACGTAATTATTATCCTTACATCAATATTTTTTTTAAAAAGCTCTCTTGCCAAAAAATAAGCAGGCCTTGAATGGCCTGAAGTTAAACCCATCTTCTCCCCTACAAACAATACTTTCATTTCAGATTTCACCATATTTCATTAAAAATTATTGTCTCCCTATACCAATGTACTTAAAACCAATCTCCTTCAACCTTGAAGGATTATAAATATTCCTGCCATCAACTATCACAGGATTATTCATCAATTCTTTTATCTTCAAAAAATCAGGATTCCTGAACTCATCCCACTCAGTTGCAACTATCAGGGCATCAGAGCCTTCAACAGCTTCAACAGCCTTATCACAAAAAACTACGCCTTCAGTAACCTTCTTTGCATTATCCATTGCTATAGGGTCAAATGCCCTAACATCCGCCCCTCTCCTCTGAAGCTCCTTTATAATGGATATTGCCGGAGACTCCCTCACATCATCAGTCTTTGGCTTAAATGCAACACCCCAGACTGCAACCGTGCTGCCTTTAATATCCAAAACACTTTCAAGCTTATTCACTGCAACCAACTTCTGCCTTTCATTAACTTTCCTCACAGAATCCATTAACTCAGCTGCGCAACCATACTCTTTAAGGGATGAGCTCAAAGCCCTCACATCTTTTGGAAAACAACTGCCGCCAAAACCAATGCCTGCCTGTAAAAACCTGCTGCCTATCCTGCTATCAAGTCCTATACCCTTTGCAACTTCCTTGATATCAGCGCCTATTTCATCTGCAAGGCAAGATAATTGATTCATAAAACTTATCCTTGTTGCAAGCATTCCGTTGCTTGCATACTTAATAAGCTCGGCACTCTTTAACTCAGTAAAAACAAGAGGCCTTGTAGGCCTTGCAATATCTTTATAAATCTCTTCCATGACGCCTTTTGCCCTCTCGCTCTCAGCTCCCACAACTATCCTGTCCGGAGCAAGGAAATCCCTCACAGCCATCCCTTCTTTCAAGAACTCAGGATTTGAGACAACATCAAACTCCACCTTCTTCTTCATATTTTCACTAATCACTCTCTTAACCATCTCAGCAGTGCCAACCGGGACAGTGCTCTTATTAACTATTACCTTATAAGAATCTATATTCTCAGCTACTTTTTCAACAACTGAAACCACATATGACAGGTCAGCTTTGCCATCTTCCTTGGGAGGTGTCCCCACAGCGATAAAAACAACCTCGCTATCCTTAATAGGCTCCTCCATTGATGTTGTAAAAAACAATCTACCCTCAGAAACATTCTTTTTAACAAGCTCTTCAAGACCCTGCTCATATATTGGAATAATACCTTTATTCAGCTTATCTATTTTCTTACTGTCAATATCAACACAACTCACATGATGCCCCATGTTAGAAAGGCATGTCCCCGTAACCAGGCCCACATACCCTGTACCTATAATTGTGATCTTCATAAAAAATAAGCTAATTACAGACATTTAAAAATGTTATTAACCAAATTCAATAAAAACCTTTTTATAGAAAAAACCTGACCAACCGGAAGGCAGGAGGGAAAATACTTTTAAAATGGATAACAAAGGATTTGTATTATGGTTCACTGGGCTATCTGGCTCAGGCAAAACAACAATCGCTGATTCTCTTTATGAAAAATTGATTAAAAAAAAACACTATATAGAATTATTAGATGGTGATGAGATAAGGGAAAAC
>CAZBGG010000126.1:0-2113 GCA_964491305.1 uncultured Methanosarcinales archaeon | reverse complement strand
TGAAAGCATAAATTATGGAAGAGGAGTAGGCTACAATGTGTCAGAAATAGAAGTTGATGACACTACCCAAAACATATCCGCAACAGAAATAAGAAAAAAAATTGATATGAACGATAACTCATGGAAAGAAATGATGGCGCCGGGAGCAGAAAAAATTCTTATGGATTATGTGAAAAATAATGGAATGGTGGTATGGCTTACGGGCCTTCCTTCTTCGGGCAAATCAACCATTGCAAACATGGTATCAGACTACTTCAAAAGCGCTGGAATAAAAATAGAAAATCTTGACTCAGCAGTAATCAGGGGAAAAATTGGTTATGATCTTGGCTTTAGTTATGATGACAGGCTAAAGAGCCTTGAAAGAGCCACATTCATAGCAAAGCTCTTGGCAAGAAACGGCGTAGTTGTATTCAGCTCTTTCATTACACCCCTGGAATCCATGAGAAAAGAAATTAGAGAGGACATTGAAAAAGAATCCGGCTATGTGGAAATTTACTTAAAAGCTTCAATTACAAGCTGCAAAAAAAGGGATAAAAAAGGGATGTATGAAAAGGCAGAAAAAGGACTTATAACAGACTTTACCGGTGTTAATTCTAAATTTGAGGAGCCGGAAAAACCTGACTTGATTGTTGACACCGACAAATACAACGAAGAGCAATGCGCCGAATTCGTTTACAACTATCTTCAAAAGCTGGTATAAAAACCTCACAAAAACATAAAACTAAGTGCAAGAAGAAAAACAAAACCCATTGAAACATACTTATCAAACTTTTTAGAGCGCTTCTCAAACCCTATAAATATTATAAATCCAGCGCCAAGGGTTGTAACTGTCGTATATCTTATAACATTTTCAAACATTCCGGTGAAAATCATATAAACATTCACAACTACAAGAACCAGCACCAAAAAAGCCGACACCAGCTCACTTTGATTTTTTAGCAGCTCTTTTTTTATTTCTTCCAACTGGGTTGCCATTTTCGTTATAAATCACTCTTTTTGGGAGCGCCACATTTATCTTATTCTTCGCCAAAGAATAATATATCTCCTTGGTAATATCACTTTTTATTTTAAAACTTTCCATAAAATCCTTTACATAAAACAAAAGGCGGAAATTCATTGAAAAATCAGTCATTTCCCTAAACCATACATCGGTCTTTTCGGGATGGACTATATAATCCTTCCCTTCAACCACTCCCAATAGTACTTTCTCAACCTTCTCCGGATCCGAGCCATACTCAACCCCTATATCAACACACACCCTTGCCTGGCTATTGGGCTGCGTATAATTCAAAACCTTTGAATTTGCTATGGTTGAATTGGGAATAGTTAAAAGCTCACTATCAAAAGTAACCACCTTAGTAGAGCGAAGACCTATCTCTTTCACAACTCCCATATCAGAATCCTCTAATTGTATAAGATCATTTGACTGGAAAGTATGGTCAAGCATCAACGATATGCCTGAAATAATATTTGAAAAAGTCTCCCTGAGAGCTATCCCCAGGACAACACCCAGGACGGACAAACTAAGAAACACTCCCTTCAACTGGCTCGCTAAATCCCAGGCGACAAGAATCAAAAGCAGCGCTACTATTACTATCAATACTTTTGAAACATTCCGGGCAAGAGCAAAAATTCCCTCATCAACCTTCCCCTTTTTGGTCCTCTTAACCCTCCTTTCCCAAAAATCGATTGTATTTCCCGCCATGATATCTGCAGAATACATAATTATCAAAATAACAAGCGTATTCACAAAAGAAATCAACACACCATCCTCAAACCCAAGCTGCCTGAGGGACAGGTTGGCTCCCACAAGCACAATAAAAATCGAAACAGGAAACTCAATCGTGCTAAGGATCATATCATCATACGCTATCTGCTTTTCCCTCACAACATTTCTTATGTATGTCCTGAAAATCTCAATAACACTCTTTGAAATCACCAAAAATATCACAAAAACAGTTAATGCGTTAAGATAAGGGTTGACTCTTAAATACTCAACAAAATGGACAAACACGGCAAATTCCACCCTCCATATCAAAGCCAACGAAACCACTATCACCAAAAAAGCCAGCAACCAAAAAAATCTCCATATATTGCTAACCGATTCAGTCCT
>CAZBGG010000125.1:0-4131 GCA_964491305.1 uncultured Methanosarcinales archaeon | reverse complement strand
TATAAACCTGGCTATCGATAAAAGCTGAATTTTCCTCCCTAACTTTCTTTAAAGATACCAAAGCCATGTTCGGAAAGCAGAACCAAAAGTATTTAAAGTTTTTTATTGGTCAACATCAATATCTATATAGAAGCATTATAGGTACTAACCGCCCAGAGGAGTTCTAAAAACAGCTTCCACTCTTGAATCCTCCTCACCATGCTCTCCCATCAGATTAAACCTGCCATAACCTACTTCCGCCTCTATTTCCCTACCGTCAAGGCGAGACATAGCTCTTATGTATAAATCACCGGTACTGACCTCAACTTCAACTTCGCTGCTGCTGATATCAAATAAATTTGGAGAAACCTCACCACTAATAGAAAACCTGCCAATATTAACACCTTTATCGAAACGGCTAAAAGACTTGAAATTTTCAGCCAGGCTCCCTATGTCTGTATTTAACAAAGTAATATCGCCTCTCGAAGTAGTAGGACCTTCCGTAAAAAGCATCTCGACATTATTATTATCATTAAAAACTACTGAGCTATCATCAATAATATCATCAACTAATAATTTCTCTAACGAGTTATCGTGAGAGGTTATTCCTAAGTTATTCCCATCCGAAACAGTAGCAACCATCCCCTCTTCCGTATCTATTATGCAATTAGAAGACTCGCATGGGATATCGGAAGGGATTTCGCTTAGGCTATATGATTCGGTAATCTCATCAAAGGAGTAAGTCCTTGATTTATCTCCATCTATGTAGTTTGTATACTCTGTACCCCCATGGAAAACCTTATGGTCATCATCAAAAAAATCTATTCCACCTGAAAATAAAGCTGTTGTTATGCCATGCTCTGACTCAACAATACTTGTGCCGGAAATCGATGTCTTATCATCCGTAAAAGAAAAGTGCATAGGTTCATCCGAAGCGGAATTATAAACCTTATCCCCAACAATACAATTCCCACCTTCCAGCTTAAAATCAGAATTTTCAGATTCAGTCAAGTCGGTAAAGCCACTTTCAACTCTTACCGCTCCATCCTCCAACAGTTCAACTTTAGCAGACTCTATCTTTGCACCATCTGCCAGTATTAATTTACCTTCGTCTGTGACTCTTGCACCAGGGTGGTCGTTTACATTGAATTCCGTCGCCTTGCTTCCTCTGGTTGCAACCACTGAGCCATCATAACTTTCTAATTCAGCACCCTCATCAGTTATGCCTTTATCAGAAAACCACGCCCTTTTAACATTAGGGTTATCATTCAAAATAAAAGTATCCTCTTGAGCTCTCGAATCAAAATCATTCATTACAGAATAATCATCGAGTAAAGAAAGGTCCTGGTTTACCGCCCTTGCCAGGTCCCTATCTTCTAATCTAATTGATATAGAAGTATCCTCATTTAAAGCATCCGCCAGAACGTTATCATCCACAATGCTCATATCAGATATTTTACCCTCTACAATTGCGTGAGCCAAATTCTCAGAACCCATACTATTCACATCATCTGCTGAGCTGTAGTCTATATCATCCCCATAAACAAGCTGAAACATCAGCAAAAACAATAGCAAAATGATAACTTTTTTCATTTTACCTCCAACTCCATATATTCGTGAACATATCCCTCACTATTAACAGCAGTTATTTTTATGGAATAATTCCCCACAATACTCGGCGTGAATTCAATCTCACCCGATTCTGTGTCTACATCAAACAAAGAGGTGTCATCAACAAAATAAACAAATTCATCCGATGGGTCTGTAGCAGTGATGTTGTATGTAAACTTTTCCCCGACATACGCGCTTAAATTACCTATGGGTTCAATAACAGGTAGCAAATTTTCAAAATCAAACGTAAGATGCATATGGGCAAAATCCCTGTTACCTCTCTCATCCTCTGCTTTAATCAAAATTATTCTTTCACCACTAGGTATATAGGAAGTATCAAAATTAATTTCACCAGTATTAGGATTTATATCAAACAATTCTGTGTAGGCACTAAAAGTTATATTATCTCCAGCCGCATTAACATTATAATTGAAATTTTTAGATTCATTAATTACAAACCTTGGAATGGGTTCAATACTTACAGAGCCAGAAGGACCTAAATCAGTCCAGTTGTACCTGCTTATAAATGAATACACCAAAGGCTGTCTTTTATGATTAATGTGTTGATCAAAAATCAAAACTAATAACACAGTATTATCATCAAGGTTCATTGTTTCAAAAATAAAATCATTTTCAAAAGCAAGGTCAGTTACAAAACCGACCGGGAAAGAATCCGGATTCTTTTTCTGCTCCTGTATAATTTTTTCCGCCAGTTGATATATCTTATAATATCCTATATCAGTTTTTGCGAAAAACTCATCGCTGTGAAATACATAATTCTCTCTGCTGATTGTCAAGGGATAGTCTAATTCAAAGCTTGTTTTTTCTTCGGCAATTATAACATTTCCATTGATTTCCCCAGCATCCAACTGAAAGCCATATTCATCAAAATCTGCGAAATCTTCAAGGCAACCCGGAAGATTTTCTTTTATGTAAAGAAACACCTCGTTTTCTACGGTTTCTCTATCAGGGACTTTGCTCTCATTGACCTCCCAATACAAAGGAATACGGACACTTGAATACAACTCTTTAGGATTGGGAGTATTGTAGTATCCACCTCTCAAGGCAGTAAAAGAAATGGCGTTTCTTCCAGTTTTCTCAATACATGATTCCACAAAGTTTTTTATTGGCTCTGTATCATATTGTCCATTAATCTTTTCCTCTGAAACCAGTTTGACTACAATAGACCCAAATAACACAACCAAAAGAACCACAATTCCAATGATGATAAAAACAGTTACCTGACTCTTCACATTAGCCATCATCTGAACTATAGATACTAAAGCATTTATAAAACTTTTTACCCGATATTTAAAGGGAGAAGAAACTCCTTAATTTAATACAACAGATAAAATCTCTAGCAGCCCCCATCAAGAATATCAAGAAACCTTGAAATTTTTTTGAAATTTTCCTCAAACTTTTGGTTCACATAGAACACGATTCTCTCAAGACTATGGTCTGTATAATATATACCTTCATCGTCATAAAGCAGGTGCTCAATAAAGTCAGTGCCCATTATTTCAACCATAACATTTTTTTTCAAGGATATAATGCCTGTCCTCTTATATCCTGCCTTTCTCGCATTTGAAAATAACCATTCCCCATCCTCTATAGATTTACAACAAACATGGAGAATAGTAGGCTGGAAAAGAAGCCATACACTACCCGGACGATCATCAAACATAAGCTTATTTTTAATGGGATTAATATCGACTAACTTTTCGTGTGAACAAAACAAAAATTCCAGGTCTTTTTTTTTATTGCTAACTTTCTTCACCACAGCAACCCTTCCAGAACATGAACTTGTAGTAAATAAATTTTGAAAAGAGTTTATAGACTCTACTAAATCCTTGACCCCTGAATCAATTGAACCTTTGTTACTCCTATCCCTCAAAAGGGAACTTTTTAGTCTTTCCTCAAATTCCATTTTTCCAAAGAAAAAAAGGACCATAATAAATCTTATTTTTCCTACTTGTCTTCGTACTCTTCCTTATTTTTCTTGATTAGGGTTCTTAAAAGAGTGTTCCTCTCCTCTTCCAATTCTTTAATTTTCCTATCCTTTCTCTTCAAGAGACAAGTCATCGAGCTCTTATAATTCTTAAAATACCATAAGGGAACATATTTTCTCCCAAGCAGTACCCTGACCATTGTGTCATCTGATGATTCTAAGCTATCATTATCAGTCATATTCCCGCCAAGTATTTTTACATTTCTCACATTTAAAGAATTTTGTTTCAGGCTCATCAGATGCCCTAGTCTGGACGGTCCAGAACCTAGCCTTTTTATGGCCGCATTTACCGCATTCATTATCCACTAATGGCGAGGGATCCTCTTCATTATCAACAACGTGGATATCTTCTTTATTAGCTATATCCTCTTTTACTTTAGAGTTTTCAAGCTCACTTTTCTCAAAGCCACAGGAACACAAAAATACGCCCTTCTTACCTTTTTTTGGCATCATCAATGAACCGCATTTTTCACAAAATAGCATCTTAGTACCACCATTGGTTCTTTTTATTTATAAAATTTCCTACTTAGATG
>CAZBGG010000124.1:2606-4205 GCA_964491305.1 uncultured Methanosarcinales archaeon | reverse complement strand
TTTTTTGCCGGCTCTTGTAAAGAACCGGCTTATGAAATAAGCAATCATTGTTATTTAGTTGTCAAAGAACACTTTTCCTACCCCTCATTTCCCCATTTTCTGTGTACATTATAACACATAAACAACAAAAAATCAAACTTTGTTACAATCGTTCTGCTTTAATAAGCACAACTTATTATCGTAATAGCTCCCAAATACTACTCCATTCTCAGTTTTTTGTTTTCAACACAAGCCAAAAGCTAAAAAGCCTGCTACAGACGTTTCCAGTGAAATTCGTTTACCGGATAATTTTTTTCTTTTTTTGCTCTAATTATAGCTAATCGTAATTTATCGTGAGCAGTGTTATATTCACTAATTGCTACATCGCTACATTCCTGATCTACATTGTTAAAATTATTTTCTTTATCTTTGCATTCATCAACAATACCCTTAATTCTTTCTCTTAAAGATTTCATAATATCACCCCTCTCCTTACCAACTCGTAGTTTGCCAAATTTCCATTACTTCTTCAAAGAAAACTGCTTCCCCATCAACAAGAAAATAAGATTCTTCTATCCCCGCAAAAGCATCGTCATCTCCACCAATAAAGTAGTCTGCCCCTGGTATAAATAACGGGCAAGCGTACCTTATATGCACTGCATGTGAAGTTAACTCTTGCAGCTCATAACCGTTTACTTCTACATCCTCAGAATATATTTCTATGTCTATACTATCCTCATCTCCTCCATAAATATATCCTCCACCTTCTGTTCCAAAATATGCTTGTATAATATTATTTACCGTATCTGGATGTTCTTGCCCCATAAGAGCTATGCTTCTACTAATTTCTCGTGCACATTCATTAGCTATTAATTGGGTATTTATAAACATCCCAAACTGAACAACTCCTATAAAAAGATATAATACTAAAGGCAACACGAGAACTGTCTCAACTGCCGCGCTCCCTCTTTGTTTATGCCAAAAAACTTTCATTTGTATCCCTCCCCTCAATCAATAATGCCTTTCCGTTGCTCATAAGTTCCTTCAACCATATACTCCCCTCTACCTGTAATCCAATCGGCTGTAAACCAACCCAATAAAGGTGGTGGAGTATAAACACCATCCATTGGATAATCCACACCCACAATGATCCTATCATCGTAATCATTGTTATAAGTAATATTTACAATATCGCCCCGCAAACCATAATCATCCAGATAAGCCATAATAGCCTCTGTTGCATCATCACTAGCATTACTGCATATATGTCCACTACTCCCATGATCCACGTACCTGATAGCATACACCCTAGCCCCTTCACGGGCTGCCCCGTCAACACCAGTTCTTGCATTAAAATATAAAGCCAAAGATATAATTGCTAAAATGGTAAACATAACAATAGGGATCGTCAATGCAAACTCTAAGGCTGCCGCACCTTTTTCTTCTCTTAACAATTTATTACCCCCCTTCAAGATTGTGAACTGCTCCGCCTAAAAGCAGGAGAATTCTTGGCGATTTAGTTAAAGAGCATCAACTATTTGCTCCGTTATTTCCACAAAACTCTCTTCATAATAAACAAACGCCCATATCAGTAAAACTCCCATTAAAGCCCCCCAATAG
>CAZBGG010000124.1:0-2596 GCA_964491305.1 uncultured Methanosarcinales archaeon | reverse complement strand
TCTTTTCACCTCCTTTCATGAAAACCTCTAATACATACAAAACACTGCCTATACATCTCCCAATTAAAATTTTTACCGAGGGCACAATAAGCACCCTCGGTTGACAACAAACACTTTACTACTCACCAACGGTTCCACCGCCTTTATCCCTATCACCTAAGACATCAGTAATCTCTTTAAAGGTATCCCTAATTTCATCACCCAATGCTCCAAGTGCAAATATAATTGCAACAGCAACCAATGCCAGGATTAGGGCATACTCAGTAGAAATCCCCTTATCACTCCTAAACAAATTTATAAACCAATTAAACATGCTCTTTTCACCTCCTTTCATGAAAACCTCTAATACACACAGCATATTGCTCTTATCCTCCCCTTTCCGAGAGATTACAAGGACTGCATCATATTCATTGCTGCAGGCCCAATAAGAATTATCAGCATAGGAATAACCGTACATACCACAACCGGTATTGAAATTTTAACTTTTGCCTTTTGAGTAATCTCTTGTGCCTTGTTACGCCTCAAATCACGCATAAGTGTTACTTGTTCCTTTAACACTCCCGCTATACTGGTTCCCCTTTTGATAGATTGGTTCAATGCATAAAGCACTTTCTCCAAATCTTCCACGTCTGTCCTTTCGATTAAGCCACCTATCGCATCCTCCAGCTTCTTGCCAGCTTCTATCTCTTTCAAACTGTACGCGAATTCACTACTCAAGACGCCTTTTTGGTAATTAACAGTTTTCCTTATCGCTTCAACAATCGTAAGCCCTGACTCGGTACAAATTACCAATATATCCAAAAAAGCAAACAGTTCTTTATGAATAGATTTTTGTCGTTTTTCAATAGTGGAATTCAACCATGCATCAGGAGCTAAGAAACCGACAATGCCACCCACTAACATTAGTATCATCAACACCCCACTACTTCCTAAAATAGCAAGAAATGGGATCAATAGTGGAGGGATCAATGCACAACATATCTTTAATATATAGAATTCTGCCCCTGAGATCCCATATGGACGCCCCGCTAACAACAACTTTTCATCGTATTCCCCACTATCTAGTCCAGGTAAATATGGTGACAGCTTCTTTCTTAGTTTTATCATTGCATTAAAAACAGCTTCTTCAAACTCTACCTGATTGTTTTCTAAAACTTCCTCGGGAGATTCTGCCCCGATCCTTTTAGTAAAACTATCACGAGTGATTTGTTTTTTGTCTATAATGTATATACAACTACAAAGTATGGAGACAAAAACACAAAATATTGCTATACCATACACTTGCTCACCCCCTTAAAATACGTCCATGGTATTTGCAATTTTGTTAATCCAGTAAACCCCTCCAAGAATCAACGCAATAGAAAAGCCAAAAACGATTTGTCCTCCCAGGTTGCTTAAAAGTGGATCAAAATATTCAGGATTAATCAAAGATACTACAAATACTATGGCGATTGGCAATGATCCAACAACAGTCCCGGCAGTCTTACCTTCAGCAGTATTTGCTTTCAATGTTGAACGAAGAGATTGCCGATCATGGATTGTTTCAATACTATTGTCTAGGATTTTAGCAAGGTTGCCTCCAGATTCAGATTGTATCTTAGATGCCGTGGCAACCATTATCAAGTCTGGACTACCTACCCTTAAGGCTACCTCCATCAAAGAATCAGCAGCAGGTTTCCCCAGTGAAATCAACTGAGAAATCTCCATAAACTCAGACCTTGCTGGTTCTTCTATCTCTTCTGAAATCTCCAAAATCGCTTGACTAAGCGCACTTCCTGCTCGCAAAGAACTTGCTATTAGCCCCAATACGGTGATCAATTGGTTTTCAATTTTATCCAAACGTTTTTGTTTTTGGTTCTGAAGATACATAGTCCCTGCAATTGCTCCTACTAACATTCCCATTGTGCTATGTATCATTGACCCAAAAAGCACCCATCCGACTGTAAAGAAACCACCCAAAATGATTATTGCCATCCCTAAAAATTTATATAGTGGCATTACGATACCAACTGTTTTCAAATAATCTTCCGCTCGTTGGATCACAGGAACTTTTTCCCGCACATCAAAAGCAAAAACACTTTTATAATCGTCATATTCCATAGGATCCACCCCTATAGACTTTTCCATTCTCAATCGGCGGGCATCAGAATGATTACGATATGCCAAAACACCAAAAAGAATTCCTTGAAAAACAATCAACGCTATCAGTAAATCCAATCTACACCCTCCCTTTTAATCTCTTCTGTAGATCCTCGCTTGGCTCATTTACTTTTACCAAAGTTCCCGCATCTTCGTCATGGACATACAAATCTTTAATTTCCGCATGTTTCCCATCAGAAACAACCTCACTTATATTTGTAATTGCCCTTCTTCCATCCGAAAACCGGAAAAGCTGAATAATTACCTCCAATGCACTACTAATCATATAATCAATTGCCTCATCTGATAATTCGTAACCAGACATCATAACCATACTCTTGAACCTATATAATGCCTCTGTCGGACTATCAGCGTGTCCCGTTGTCATAGAACCAGGGTGTCCGGTATTCATGGCTTGCAACATATCGAAAGCTTCTCCTCGGCGACATTCCCCAAC
>CAZBGG010000123.1:0-4223 GCA_964491305.1 uncultured Methanosarcinales archaeon | reverse complement strand
AAATATCCTTCAACCTCTTAAATAACTCATCAATCATTTCCTTAGGTGTTGATGCCCCTGCGGTAATGCCTACGTGATTAACTCCCTTAATCCAGTTCTCATCAAATCCCTGTGCATTTTCAATCCATCTTGTTTTAGTTATGATTTTGCATATCTCATAAAGTCTTTTTGTGTTTGAGCTGTTTTTGCCTCCAATAACAAT
Organism: uncultured Methanosarcinales archaeon; assembly: GCA_964491305.1. Classification (GTDB taxonomy): domain Archaea; phylum Nanobdellota; class Nanobdellia; order Woesearchaeales; family DSVV01; genus CAZBGG01. The sequence goes on along the minus strand of CAZBGG010000123.1, from coordinate 4,021 downwards.
CATAAGCTCCACTTTCCCGGCAAGCTTTTTTGCTGACCTTTGTCTTTCTTCAGTTGCTGTGCAGATTGTATTGTGTATCTTAACCAATTTAGGGTATTTTACTATTTTTGCCACGGTTTTTGTAAAATTTTCCCTGCATTGGGTTGTTTGTGATAAAATGCCTACTTTTCCAAATTTAGAATTCTCCCTCTTAACATCATTTGGCGAATTAATAACTACCCCTTTTTTAGTTTGTGCTAATATTCCCTTCACTTCAGGGTGGTCAGGCTCTCCTATTATAAACACTTGATGACCCTGATTTTCAAGCTCTATGGCAATGTTTTGTGCTTTTTTAACAAAAGGGCAAGTGCAATCAATAATTTCTACATTATTTTTTTCACAATATTCATAGGTTTTATTTGGCTCCCCATGTGCCCTCACTATTAGGCTACCTCCTTTGGGAATTTCTTCTATACTTTCTACTCTCTTTACCCCCGTATCAGTTAAATTTTTTACAACAAAAGGATTATGCACTATATCACCCATAATGTATAAATTACTTTTATTGTTTTTTGAAGCATCCATGGATTTCTTGATTGCTCTTTCCACTCCGAAACAAGTTCCGGAATTTTCAGCTATTTCTATTTTCATTATCTTTCTCCTTTTTATTGAAAAATAGGGCAATCTCTTTGCCCCAAAAAATAATCAATATTATGGCTTACATTGTTCTTGTACTTTTTTGTTCTCAAGTCGAATTCATATTTGCATGGTTTCTCCCAAGGGAGGGGATATTCGAAATCTACACCTTCTTCAGGTCTTAACTCTCTCATGGTATCTTCTTTTAAAATGGGCTTTCCCAAAAAATATTTGGTTCTTAAAAGATCGTTTAACACACAACCACTGGTAAATTCCCCCCATGCCCTGAACTCGACTTCTTCAGAGACTTTTGATCTCAGCCGTTCCAGATGTTTTTCATCGACCGAAAAATCAAATATGGTATGTTTATCGGACAACTTATCTATTACATGCATATAAACTTCTTTTGCATTTTCATGCAGCAGCCCTTTAGTTATGGGGGTATGGGCAACAAACAGAAGGTGAGCTCCAGGGATTCCGGATATATAATTTATTCTTTCACAATATACCCTTTTCATCATTTCTTCCTTGTCTCTCTGATACCTATTATCATATTCTGGGAACTTGTTGTCATGCCCCTGATTGAATGAATCAAACAAATGCACTGCAATTTCCAGCCAGGTTATTTTGTTACTTGTCATTTTCAATAAGGTCAAGCAGCTCTTTAACCACCTCATGATATCTTATTTTTTTAGTGATTTTGCCTTTCCTAAAAAGGCAGCAATCTTTTTCACTGAGAGCAACTCCAAAATCAGCATCTGATGCTTCACCTGGGCCGTTGACCTCGCACCCCATTATTGCTATTTTTATGGGTTCCTTTATGTGTGCTGTTTTTTCCTCCACTTCTTTTGCAATGGGGATAAGATTACCATGGGTTCTTGCACAGGTTGGACATGAGATTATCTGTCTTCCTGAATCTCTAATACCCAGTATACTTAGTATGGAGTGGGCAATCTTCACTTCTTCAACTGGATCCTCGGTTAATGAAACTCTTATGGTATCTCCTATTCCTTCTGAAAGTAAGGCACCTATGCCTATTGAAGACCTAATGGCTCCTTCGTTTTTTGTTCCTGCTTCAGTGATACCTATGTGTATGGGGTAATCGCTTAACTTGGCAAATTTCCTGTTAGCTTCTATGGTAGTTAGAACATCAGAGGATTTCAATGATACAACTATATTTTCAAATTTGTTTTTTTCAAAAAATCTTAAATATTCTATGGCAGATTCAACCATGGCTTCGGCAGTCCTGCCCATCTTTTTTTCTATATTTTTATTCAGAGAACCCATATTAACTCCTATTCTGATGGCGCAGTTATTTATTTTTGCAGAGTTAATAATTTCCTTAACATATTCCCATCTTCCTATGTTTCCGGGATTTATTCTTATCTTGTCACAGTGTTTGCAGGACTCAATAGCTATCCTGTAATCAAAGTGTATATCGGCCACCAGGGGAATGCTGATTTTATCTTTAATTTTTGGTAAGATTTTTGCAGTCTCCATATCCGGAACGGCTACCCTTATTATTTGGCAGCCTGCTTCCTCAAGATTCTTTATTTGATTAACTGTCTTATGGATGTCTTTTGTCTTTGTATTACACATGGACTGCAAAAGCACCGGATTATGCCCTCCAATTTTCCTATTTCCTATGGTTGCTTCTTTTTTAGCCATTATCTAATACTCCCTCCTAAGTATATAGTTGCTAATCCCCCTAAAAAAATTCTTTGCTTCTTCATTAATCTCAAGTTTATCCAGTCTTTTCAGACCTGATGATATAAGTACTTCAATTTTTTTATTTGAATAATCAAGAGATCCAGTCTTGTCAATAATCTCTTTTACTTTTATGATATCATCTTCCTTTATTTTAGAATTTCCAAGGACATATCGAAGAAAATCTTTTTCTTTGTTGCTTGCTTTTTTTATGGCTTCCGTGAATAAAAGCGTTTTTTTCCCCTCTCTAATATCATTTCCAACTGGCTTTCCTATTTTTTCCTCACTACCAAAAATGCCTATTATGTCATCCTGTATCTGGAATGCTTCACCTATGGGTGCTGCAAAATTTCTCAGCTCTTCAATCCTTAAGTTATCGGCTCCGGCAAATGCGGCCCCCAACATAAGAGGGGACTCAAAAGTGTATGTTGATGTCTTTAAACGCTGGATTAATTCAATTTCACTTTCATTTGAATCCTTTTTGTGGGCAGAAATAACATCCAAGGCTTCACCTACACAAGTCTTAACGATTGCCTGGTTGAATATTTTTATGGCTTTGAGTTTAACTGAATCTTCAAACCGGGTGTTTTGTATTATTTCTTGTCCAAGAGCTGATGCTATGTTACCTGCGATTATTGCCATATCAATTCCCAGTTTAGGAGGGTTCTTTGATAGGTCTGAGAAATTATTTTCATATAATTTGTGCAAGGTTGGCTTGCCTCTTCTTTTTTCATCGCAATCTATTATGTCGTCATGGATTAAAAGAAAGCTTTGCATGAGCTCAACGGCAATTGCTGCCTTCAGTATCTCCTTATTCTTTTTTCCGTTAAATGCCTTATATCCAAAGATAACAAGGATTGCTCTAATCCTTTTACCTCCTCTTAAGGTGAACTCTCTTAAATCTTCTATTATTTTTTTCCCTAGGTCTCCCAGCTCTTCAGTTTCAAGAGAATCAAAGTAAGAATTCAGTTCATTGTCGACCTCATTCTTGTAGGTGTTTAGTAATTTATCAAACTCCATGGAGTCTCAGGGGAAGAAGGGCTTATTTAAACCTTGTTAACTTCTGAGAAAACTTGGGCTTCGAACCTATAAATTTCTGATTTATCCCTTTGCCATGCAGTAGGTGGAAGTCCGGCTTTATAACAAAGGTTTTTCAAGAATTCCTCAACGCTCCAATTCTGCTCAACTGGCACCTGTGGAAGCAGGAGACCGGAGCCGTATGGATGTTTTATTACGAGGCCGTGCTTTCCTATAACTATTTCTTCTTTAACGCTTTCTGGCTCGTATTTTGCCATAAGCTCAGGTTCTGTTAAAACAGAAATTTCCAGATGTATATCTTCAAGTTCTTCTTTTTTTAATGGTGGGAACCTCGGGTCCTTGAATGCCGCAGATTTTGAAGCCTCAATTACTGCTTTGTAAAGTGGCATAATCGGCTCAGGAAAACCAATACATCCTCTCAGGGCCCCTCTTTTGTTCAGGGTCACAAATATCCCAAGCTCGTTGTTAAGGTGCTTGACATCTTCTGTCTCGAGCTCCTTACCACTAAAATAGCCTTCTATGGATGAGCGGGCAAGCCGCAATAACTTCTTGCCGTCTTCTTCCGTAATCATTTTATCTCTTTTTCGAATGTTTTCAGAAAAGAGGCATTTTTTTTCTTTAGTCTTGTGCAGGCTTTTTGTATAGCCTCAGAAGCGTCGGA
>CAZBGG010000122.1:0-4234 GCA_964491305.1 uncultured Methanosarcinales archaeon | reverse complement strand
CTCCCATAACAAGATGAAAACCAGCTACGGGCGCATCGTCATCATCCTGAGCTAATGTGAATAGGTTGCTTACTCCTCTGGGGAAGTTAGCGGGAAAAGTTCCTCCGCTCATTAGCTCAATTTTTTGTGTGTAATCCACATTGTTTGAAGTCTTTCCTTGTGTTTCCCTATAGTTGCCGTCGCTTAGGATATCAGGCAGGTCAGTTTTGTCAAGTGTTGGCTTGATTTCATCAAGAGTTACCCAGTTGTAAAGCTTTTTGCTGCTGGTCTCTATCTTAACGCCATCATCAACTGTGACCTTGTCTGCTTCTCCGTTAACTCCTTCACAGACTTCCTTTTCGCTGACAGTTAGCGCCTGTAAACCCATTGCTATGTTGGTCATTCCGATTGTGTCAATCGAAAGGGATTCCTCTCCAACTACCAGTAAGCCATTGAACTGACCATCTTCAATGAACATATGTGGGTAGTCACCAAGGTCAACTGCAGCCGCGCCAAGCAGGGTTGCTCCTATCAATGTGGCCCCCATGCCAATTGCTGTAATTTTTTTAATTGTTTTTTTAATTGCTTTTTTTGCTTCCATATTTCATCACACCTCCATGTGAATATTTTTTAGATTTTCTTCCAAAACGCCCACTCATAAAGGCGTATGGAGAATCCGGCCATAATGCGCACCTGTTTATATACTTATTGTTCTCTTCAAATCAGATGGAAACAAAAAAAAACGTAAACTTGCGTTTAAAGGGCTAAGATACCATTTTAGCCATAGAACTACTTTTAAGTAGTCACTAAATATTTGTGCTCTAAATTACCCATTCATACTGCTTTTTGGCAGTTTATTTATAAATGGGGATAAGTCATTGTAATTTAGCCACGGTTATCGGTTATTTATCCATTCAATCATCCGTATACCAATTGTTCATCCTTGGCACTTTGCCTGGGGTGATTTGTCCCTGGATTTTACCTTTGGATTTTATATAGTCATTCTTATTGCCGATAAATCTTTGATGGTAAACCCACTTGCATATAAAGTAAACAAAAACTTTATATAAAGAAGAGTATGGTTTTTGCTATAGAGATCGGTTACATAAGTTTCCGGCATTAAGAGGTGATGTTTAAATGGAAAGTTTAGAGGCATTATTGGGAATTGGTTTAATGGCTTTTTTTGCCGTGTTTTTTGTTATAATGGTTTTATTGTACGTTTACATTTCGTTTGCTTTTATGGCAATTGGAAGGAAAGCTAATGATTCCATGCCAGGTCTGGCTTGGATACCTTACGTTGGACCCTATATCATAGCGTTTAGGGCTTCCGGGATGCATTGGTGGCCCTGGCTTTTGTTGATAGGTTTATTTATACCTTTCGTGAACATTCTTGCAAGCTTGGCTTTCATGGTTTTTAGTATAATCTGGACATGGAAGTTGTTTGAGGCAATAAACAAGCCTGGTTGGTGGGCGGTGGCCCCCGTTGTGCCTGTAATCGGGCAGATAGCTTACCTGATTTTTGTTGGCATGGCTGCCTGGGGAAAGGATTAGATACCGGGTTAAGTAGCTTTTTTGCTTAATTTTTTTTTCTTTCAATTTTTTTCTTCTTTTAATAAGTGGAGTTCAACCTGCTCGAGTGTTGCCTCTTCAAAAAGAAGGCCAGGCGGCTCAAATAAGTAGCTTTATGTATTTAAACATCAGGAGAATGTTTAATTGCGCTTACTACACTTGTTAATTACCTTCTACATATTATGTTTTTATTAATTTCAATTTTGTTTGAAGCGTAAGAAATATTTATATAAAAAGCAGATAATCAGGTACTCATGGTAAACAAAAAATTATCACTTATAGGCCTTGCCCTTGTATTAATGGTTTTCTTAACTGCGGCGACAACTTATTTTTTATTTCCTTACGACCCTAAGGATCCTCCAGAAGCTGATGATAGGCAGGCAACTGTAGATGGTATGAACAGTGTATCTGAAGCCAACAATATGTTTGCCTTTGAGCTGTTTGATGAGTTGGTCGAATCAGAGGATGACAATATTTTTTACTCTCCCTATAGTATATTCTCTGCTCTTGCTATGACATATGAAGGCTCTTCTGGGGAAACTGCAAAAGAGATGCAGGATGTTTTTCACTTTCAGGAAAATGATGTTTTAAGACCTAACTTTGCAGCCGTTTATAACAGAATCAATGAAGGTGATAAAAAGTACGAGCTGAGAACTGGGAATGCGCTTTGGGTAAGGGAAGATTTCCCGTTGCTTGAAGAATACACTGATAATGTTGAAAAATATTATGGTGGAAAAGGGACTAATCTGGACTTTGCTTCAGATGTTGAGGGTTCAAGGGAAACAATTAACTCTTTTATTGAAGAGCAGACGAGCGGCAGGATTGAGAACTTGATTCCCAAGGGAGCTCTTAATCCAATGACTGCTCTTGTACTGACTAACGCTGTATACTTCAAGGGGAATTGGCAGTTTGAATTCAACGAGGAGGATACACTTGAAGAAGACTTTTATGTATCTCCTGATGAAACTGTAAAAGTGGATATGATGAACATGCGACCCGATGAGGAGAAGTTCAACTACACCGAGACTGATAATCTGCAGATGATTGAGCTGCCATATGAAGGAGGGGAATTATCAATGTATGTACTACTTCCTGATGAGGGGTTTGATTCAATTGAAGAAGAACTTACAAATGAATACTTTGAAGGGCTACTGGATGACCTTCAAGAGACTGAGTTTAATACTATATCAATACCAAGATTCAGTTTTGAAACAAAATATACCATGAATAATGTACTGTCTGATATGGGAATGCCTTCTGCATTCGACGAAAACCTGGCAGATTTTTCAGGAATGACTGGTGATGTAGACCTTTTCATTAGCTCAGTGATTCATAAGGCGTTTATTGAGGTAAATGAAGAAGGAACAGAGGCGGCTGGTGCAACAGGTGTTGTTATTATGCCAACATCGGCTCCAGCAGACCCACCTAAGAACTTCAGGGCAGACAGTCCTTTTGTTTTTGTAATAAGGGACAACGAATTAGGTGTTAACTTGTTTACGGGCAAAGTAAAAAATCCTATTGAATAGGAAAATTTTGCTTTCCCTTTTACTTGCAATTTTTTATTTTTTTATTGAAATCCCTTGTGTTCCTTGGTTCTTTCGTAACAATAAATCAACGGTGAACGGCTATCTGGAATAATAAATTGAAATAATTTATTGGAACGACTTTTGGAAGATAAGTTATAAGGAAGGTTATAAGACCAAGGTGGATTTAAGCTAAGGGGTTAGCGTTTGTCAAACTCAAAGTTTTGATATAAAACATCTTATAAGTCAAAGTGTCCGTAAAAACAATAACTGTAGCAAGTGAAAGGTAAGTGAAAGAAAAAAGAAATGTTTTTATATGTATTATTGATTTTTTAGAAACGGAGGGTGGTATAATGAAAAAGGCTTTAATTTTTATGATGTTTGTTTTGATATTGGGTGGATGCCAGGCAAATGAAGAATTACACGGGCCAACCGGGGACATAATTGCTGATGAAGATTCGGTTGTTGTTACGGTTAATGGTGAGGAGATTTACCAATCACAGGTTAGTCAGGTAATTTCCCAGGCGCAGATGCAAGGAGAACAGATAGAAAGCTCTATAGTAATTGAGAGACTTGTTAATATGGAGATTCTGTTGCAGGAGGCAAATAGATTAAACATTAGTGTCAGTGTTGAGGAGGCAGAGGAAAACCTTAGGGAATTGCTAGCTATGGAAGGGGCGATGACGCTTGAAGATATCAAGGGGCAGATGGGGCCAATGTATCAGGTTCTGCTGGATGAACAAAAACAGCAGTTGAAAGTACAAAAGCTTGCCAAGGAAAAAGGTAATGTTACGGTGACTGAGGAAGAAGTAAAGCAATTTTATGAAAAAAATACAGAAATCATGGGAGGCAGAACCTTTGAAGAAGCAAGAGCTGAGATAAGGATGGTTCTTGAGCAGCAAAAAATGGAAAGTGTCCTGGTGGATGTTTTAACAAGACTTCGGGAGAGGGCGGATATAAGCTACAATTAACGATCTCTTCTAAATCTTATTTTTTTCTTTAAATTCTTGTGTTATTGATAATTTGGGCAAGATAGATAATACATTATTGTGAAAAAGTGTAAAGTTTTTTCCAGGAATATTTCCAGAAAATATTTAAAGGAGTCTTCTCATTATTTTCCAAGGTGATATCAAAATGAAAAAAACTCTGCAATTGGGATTGGT
>CAZBGG010000121.1:0-4271 GCA_964491305.1 uncultured Methanosarcinales archaeon | reverse complement strand
TGTAAAACTTTACAATTTAAGTGGTGGTCATCCTGGACAAGTTATTGGGTGCTCAATACAGAAGATTGAAGATGTTGAAGGTATTCTCTACATGGGGGATGGGATGTTTCATCCTATCGCTCTTGGAATTGAAAATGAGATTCCGGTTTATATATTCAACCCCATGAATGGATTTTTTTTTCTTTTGGGAAAAGAAAAAATTGATAAGATTAAAAAAAGGCGGAAGTCAGCCATGGCTTCTTTTTTTTCATCAGATAAAGTGGGAATCTTAGTTTCTCTAAAAAATGGCCAAATGGATATGAAATCCGCCAAAAGTGTTAAGGAAAAGTTCCCGGAAAAAAAGTATTACACGCTGGTCTTTGATACACTTGACTTCAATCAGCTGGAGAATTTTTCGTTTGTTGACTGTTTTGTTAACACTATGTGTCCAAGGGTTTTCTATGATGATTATGAAAAATTTAATAAGCCCGTTGTCGAGGCCTCTGAAATAATAGATTTATAAGTCATCGTTTTTTTGCTCCCTAACAAAATTTTCTTTATCGTTCTCTTGCCTGAGCGGTAGAGTTACTATGAATGTGCTTCCTTTTCCTACTTTTGATTTTACATCTATTTTTCCATTATGAAGGTCTATTATATGCTTAACAATAACAAGTCCAAGTCCAGTACCCCCTTGTTCTCTGGTCATAGAGCTGTCTACCTGGTAAAATCTGTCAAAGAGCTTTGGTATGTGGTCTTTTTTGATTCCTTTACCTGTATCTTCCACCTCTATAACTAAGCTTTTGTCTTTGGTTTTTGCCTGAATGGTTACTTTGCCTTTCTCAGGGGTGAACTTTAAGGCATTACTTAACAGGTTGATAAGTACTTGTTTAATTAGGTCATAGTTTGCGTGAATGTAGTCAACATCTTTTCCAATTTTTGTTTTTATTGAGATATTTTTTTCGGTTGCAATGGATTCAAGGCTTTCAATCGTTTCATCCACTATGTTTTTGAATTTTATTTCTTCAAATTTCACCTCTACTTTTCCTGCTTCGAGTTTTGAAAGATCAAGGACTTCATTTATAAGTCTTGAGAGCCTATCGCTTTCATTTATTATTATTGAGATTACATTCTTCTGCTCTTTATTTAATTCTCCCAGCTTCTCCATATTAAGGAGCTTTGTGTAGCCTGAAATGCTTGTTAAAGGTGTACGGAGCTCGTGACTTACATTTGATACAAAATCGCTTTTCATTTTATCCATTTTTTGAAGCTTTTTATTCTTCTCTTGCAGCTCCCTTGTGGCTTCGTTAATTTCCTTCTCAAGCTCCTTGTTGAAGTTTAGGATTCTTTCATAAAGCCTTATGTTTTCAATGAAGATGGTAATGTGGTTAGTTAATACCCTCAATGATTTTTCGAAGAATTTGAAATTATTTTTCTTTTTGCTCTCAAGATGTAAAACCCCCATTACCTTGTCTTCTTTAATCAATGGAATCGAAGCACATGATCCCATGGCCTTATCAATATGAACATACCTCTTCTCTTCCTGGCAGTCCGCAACAATTATGGGTTCTCCACTTTTTGCCACGACTCCTGCAATACCTTCTCCTATTTTTAGGCGAAGTTGTTCCCTTGAATAACCTCCCTCAACTGCTGTAAGCTCAAGGTGATTCTCATCTCTTAAAAGCACAAAACCGTGGTCGGCGTTGGTAAGTGACACCGTGTGCTTAAGCATCTCGTTTATCAGAACATCTAGATTTCTTATTTTGTTTGTCTTTTGGGTTAATGTGAGTAGTGCTGAGAAATTATCCTTATCATGCCTTATTCTTTCATACAACCAGGAATTTTCAATCATCATACTTATGTTGCTTGATAACGCCTTTATTAGCTCAATCTCATCGTTTGAAAAATTTCTCTTATCAATACTGTCTATATTTATCACACCTATTGCCTTGTTTTCTATCGAGAGGGGGATGACAATAAATGACTTATATTTACCAGGGGAGACATCATTGTATTTTTTGTAATTTTTTTTAAGGCTTGTATCTTCGATATATATTATTCTGTTTCCTTTTATTGCGTTATGTGTGATGGTGTTTTCCAGTGAAAATTTCTGTGGTTCTTGGTCTTCCTCTTTAGCGTCAAAAACTGCTTCCTTTATGATTTTTTTATTCTCATCATCAAGCAAGAAAATTGAGCATCTATCAACTTTTAGTAGCTTTACCAATCTTATGGAGATCATGTTGATAATCTTTTGCAGGTCAAGTGTTTGAGTTATTGTGCTTGAGATTTCGTATAGTGTGGATAGTTTGTTAAGCTGATTTAGGTTTTCCTGCTGTGCTAAGGCCCTTTCGATAGTCCCTGCTATCTGGTTTGCAAATGTCATTAAGATCTCCAGGTCCTTTTTAAGCAGGGGTTTTTTTGAGTAATAATTATCAAGACTAATCATTCCGACAACTTTGTTCTCACTTATTAAAGGGAGGCTTCCGTTTTGAAGGCCCTGTGGCTTTTTTAGAAATGAAGCTATATTTCTTCCACCTTGGACGCTCTCAATAATGGGTTTCTTATAAGTTATGCAATTATAGGCCTTTTTGTTCCTTTTGACAACAGGGAACCTTAACTTTTTAAACTCTTTATTGTCAAGGTAATTTGATATTTCCCCGTGAAGGTAGTTGTTCTTGTAACTATAGACCCTTATTCTTTCAAAACCTAACGATTCGAATGCTTTTATGGCAATATCATATATCTTGGGTATGTCCATTGCTTTTTGTAGAGAGGTAGATGTGTTGTATAACTTAAGAAGTCTTTCGTTAAGCTCTTTTAACTCGTCCTGGTATCTCTTTTTTTTTGTTATATCTTTTGCTATATGTATTATTTTGTCGGTTTTTCCATTTTTGTCAACAATAGGATGGCATGCGATGCTTGTGTAGACAGCATTTCCGTTATGGTCTATATACTTTTTTTCATATTCTATATTAGTGTTTATCATTTGGTTGAGCTTACATGAAGGGCATGTCTTTTTTCCATGGTAGATTTCATAACATTTTTTTTTCTTTATTTGTTCAAGTGTAAGTCCTGTCCTTGAAAGAATTTTGTTGTTAGCATATAATATTTTCCTAGTATATGGTTCAATTACAAGTATTTCCTCATTTATGCCATCAATTATCCCCTGGATGAATTTGTTTAAATTCGTTGTTTCTTCATTTGCAAGCTTCAGCTGATTTTCAAACTCTTTTTTGGCAGTAATATCTATTATTGCTCCTGAATAATACTTAAAATTACCTTTCTCATCAAATACCTTCTTTGCATTTTCATGTATCCAGATATTTTCCCCGTTTTTTTTAGATGCAGAAGTTTCAAAATTGTTTATTGAGCCTTGCTCTTTTATTATATCATTGAATATTTTTCTTTTCTCTTTATTGTTATATAGTTGTTTAATGTTGGAAATTTTGCTGAAAAAATCCTCTTTTGAGGGGTACCCAAATATTTTGGCAAATGAATTATTTATATTCAGTAGCTTACCGCTCCTCTTTGCCTGGTATAATCCTTCATTAGAATTCTCAAAAAGGTCCATATATTTCCTTTTTGTCTGGTCAAGCTTATCTTCTGTTTTTTTCTGTGTGGATATATCCACCAGTGTTCCTATGATTGTTATTTCTCCATTTTTTATTCTTCTCTTGCTATGTATGATAATGGGTATATGTTTTCCATTTTTTTTAACAGCTATGTACTCGCTTGAAGATTTTTCCATATTCCTTTTAAATTGCAGAATTTTCTGCTTTAGTCTTTCGTGCTGTGACTTATGTATTAGGGAAAATATTGACATACCTTCTACTTCTGAGGATTTGTATCCAAACTTTGTGCGGGCTGATTTGTTGGCATAGCTTATATTTCCATCTGTTCCAAGTTCGAATACTGGAACAGGTAAATCTTCCATACTAAATTTTCTGGGTATCATTTTAAAATATTATCAATCTTCTCCTTTAGTTCTTTTGGGTCAAAGGGTTTTGTTATGTAATGGTCTGCACCCCTCTCGAGGCCATTTATTATATCTCTTTCTTGACCTTTGGCGCTAAGTATGGCAATCTCAATGTCTTTGGTCCTGCTGCTGCTTTTTAACTGGGAGCATACCTCATAACCGTTGAGGTTTGGCATCATCACATCAAGCAGTAGCAAGTCTGGTTTAGCTTTTGAAACTCTTTCCATGGCCTGTTTTCCGTCTTTTACAACTTCTATTTTGTAAGAATCGCCTAAAATGAGTTTTAGTAACTCTATGATATTATCCTCGTCCTCGGCTA
>CAZBGG010000120.1:0-4277 GCA_964491305.1 uncultured Methanosarcinales archaeon | reverse complement strand
AAATTGAAAGGATTGTGTTGAAGTGTATTCAGATTATATGCAAGGAGAGAGGTGTTTAAAATAGCGAAAAATGAGCAAGGGAAAGGTCCAGGAGCTTTTTTCTGGGTAATTTTGATTTTTTTAGGTGTTAGCCTAATGGCAATATTCTTGGTAGGATTTGTTTCAATTATATTCCTTGCAGACCCTATCTCAACAAGTAGGGGTACTGGGAACGTAGCCGTAATTGATATATCAGGGATAATATCTACTGAAGAACCCACTGGTTTCGCAACCAGCCAGGTTTCAAGTTCACAAGTGGTGGAATATATAAAGAAAGCAGAAGAGGATGAATCCATATCAGCCATTATGCTTTTTATAAATTCAGGAGGAGGCAGCCCAGTAGCAACCTATGAGATTGCCTCGGAAATTGATAGAGCTAGCAAACCAACCGTAGCAATTTTAAGGGAAGTCGGTGCCAGTGGTGCCTATTGGATCGCTTCATCTGCTGATACTATATTTGCCAACAGGATGTCCATAGTTGGAAGCATTGGAGCCACCAGTTCACATATCGGAATCGAGGGACTAATGCAGGACTACAATGTAACTTATAGGAGATTAGTTTCAGGAGAGCATAAGGATATAGGCACACCATTGAGAGAAATGACAGAGAAAGAGGAAAAGCTTATGCAGGAACGCCTGGACATAATGCATGAGATTTTTGCAGATTCTGTAGCCAAAAATAGAGGTTTTAGTGATGAAGAAATAAGAGAGCTAGATACAGGTCTATTCTGGACAGGTGCCCAGGCCAAGGAATTAGGCCTTATAGACAAGTTTGGAGGAGAAAGAGAAGCCATAGAATACATAGAATCAAAGCTGGATATAAAAGCAAGAAAAGTAGAATTCAAAAAAGAGCCTTCGCTTGGTGATTTATTTTTTGGTGTTATTAACCATATATCTTACCATATGGGTAAAGGATTCGGCTCTTCCATGATACAGAACGAACCCGTATACCAAAATATCAACATATAAAATGAAGAGCAATAAGGAATTTGCCGCAACGATAGAAAAAAAGGTCCGCCAAACAATTAAAAAAAACAATTTGCTTTTAAAAAGACAAAAAGCAGGAATTGGAGTCTCAGGTGGCAAGGATAGCATGTCATGCCTTTATATTCTAAAAAATCTGGGATATAATGTGAAAGCTGTTTTGATAGACCACGGAATCGGCAAATACGCAGAGGATAATCTAAAAAACACCAAATTATTCTGTGAAAAAATAGGTGTGGAACTAGAGGTAGTATCCATAAAAGAAGAGTTTGGCAAAGACTTATCCACAATAAAAAAGGAACTTGGAAAACTAGGGTACGACCACTCCTATTGCATGATTTGTGGAGTACTTAAGAGATACTTGCTGAATAAGGCAGCCAGAGATCATGAATTTGACGTTATAGCCACTGGACACAATCTTGACGACGAAGCGCAAGCATTCACAATGAACATATTTAGAAACGATTTCAAACTGGCAGCAAGACAAGGACCCAGACCAGGAATACTGGAATCCAATAAATTCATCACCAGGATTAAGCCCTTATTTTTTATCCTTGAAGAAGACATTGAAAAGTACTCAAAAATTAAAAAGATTCCAATAAAATATGGCTCCTGCCCGCATTCAAAGAGTTCCTATAGATATGATTTTAAAAAAATGCTAAATGAATTCGAAAAAAGAAACCCTTCAATTAAATATAACATACTGCATTTCCAGCAGAATATGAAATCTAATATTGACATAAGCAAGTTTCAGGGCATCGGGTCCTGTCAAATTTGTGATGAGCCCTCTTCCAGAAATATTTGCAAAACCTGTGAAATCATCAACAAGATAAAGAAATAACCAAATCCAATAAGCACCAATCCATTAATAAAAAACTAAAAATATAAACAATAAATAATTGAATAAATGCCTAAGTTAGCGCAGCGACACTATTTTCTTTCGTTATCTTACTTTGGTGTTTCTCATCATTAAGAACATTCATCACAAGCTTTTTGTAATCTTCTGCTCCTCTGCTACCTTTGGCATACTTAAAAATAGACTGGTGCTTTTCGGGCGATTCCTTCAATTTTGTATTAACTCTTATGGGCTCTGAAATTATATCATAATAAATATTATTCATTATTTCAAGAGTCTTTTTACAAACGCGATTTCTCCTATCATAGAGCGTAGGAACTATCTTCGAAACCTTGAAGTCTTGCTCAAACCTTTTGTTCGTTTTTTCAATCATCTTAAGAGTATTACTAGCACCCCTTAAACCCAAAACATCGGTTGATGTCGGAACTAGTGCTTCATCTGTAGATAGTACAGCAAGAGTGCTTAGGGAACCAATCATCGGTGAACAATCGATTATTATAAAATCATAGTTCTCAATATCCCTCAATTTTTTGGCAAAGACCTGTAAGTTCTTTTCATCCTTTGCAATTTCTTTTTCAATTTCCACCAGATTTTCTCTTGAACCCAATAAATCCAAATTTTTTCCAAGCTTGCTTATAGACTCCTCCAGGCTCACGTCGCTAGTCAGAAAATCATACAAGTCGTAAGTACTACTAGACTTCAAACTGAATGTTGCATTACCTTGCGGATCCAAGTCCACTAACAATACGCTTCTATCTTTCCTTGAAAGACCTGCTGCCAGATTTACAGCAGTCGTTGTCTTACCGACCCCACCTTTTTGATTTATAACACATATCCTTCTCATTTTACCCTCACTCTATTTATTTAACAGCTTTCTCTTTTTTTTTCTTCATTTTTTTAGTGATACCAATCTTACCTGCACAGCCTCCACATTTAAAGACATATGCGGGTACTCCCTGGAAAGTCTTCCTCTTATACTCGGTAGTAGCCTCTCCTTCGTGGCTACAATGGGGACAAGTGTATACTACCTCAACTACAAGCCTTTTTTCATGCTCTTTTCCTTCTTCCTTGAACCCACACTCGGGACAAACGTATTCTTTTGCCCTCCGCTTGATCTTGCCTTTTTCAACCGGCTTGCCCATCTTAGCTCCTCGACATTCCGGACAATCCAGCCTATAAGCCCAAGCTTTCACTCTCCCGTTATTCTCCAAAAGCCTGTTTGTAAAATACACAACCTCATCCATTGATTCCGGTTCCCTAAATCCCATTTTAAATACCTTTATTATTCAGTAGTAATCAAATGCTGAACACCATCTCTTATTAAAAACTTTCGAATTTTTAAAAATTCTAACATATAAAACATCTTTACCAATAGAATAAAATAAAAAATTGAAATCAGATGAGCTATTATATCCCTTAAGATCAGTAGCCATTGTTGAGATACAACAAAGATTTTTAAATGTTGGCAGGCTATAAAAATCAATTTAGTAGAATATATGGTGAGGGGAGCAAAACTTCGGCCGAAGGTTTTGATAAAAAAGGGGTACAAATGGAAAATACTAGCAATAATCCAGAGAATTTAGAGGGACAAAAAGAATTTCTTGGAAGCCAGGGTGAAACGGGAGAGAATAAACAAAAAGAACTGGAAGATTACGAGAGACAATTAGAAGCCAGGAACAAGCAGATAGAAGAAAGAGAAAACGAGATTGCGGAAAGAACCGAAGAGATTTTACAGAGACAAAAGGAATTAGAAGAATACGAAGAGTGGCTCAGTAACCATAAAGAACGTCTGGAAGAACAAGAAAATTCTGTGAAGGAAAAAGAAAAAGAGCTAAAAGAGCAAGAAAAAGAGATTAATGAACAAAAAAACGCACTAGAACATGAAGAAGAATCTGTCGCTAGAAAAACCGAAAAACTATTGCAAAAAAAAGAAGACATAAAGAATTCTGAGAGAAAGTTACAAGAACAAAAAGCTGAATTAAGAGAACTAGAAGATATAGTATCCAAAAACACTGATGATTTGCTTAGAAGGCAAAAAGAATTAAAGCAATTAGAGAAAGAATGCATGAATTTGAGTAAAACCTCAAGTATTGATAAAGACGAGTTAGAGAAGAAAGAAGAGTCAATTTCTAAAAAATCCCAAGAGCTTGTAAATAAACAAGAAAAGATACAAGAAGAAGAAAAAAATGTAAAAAAAGAAAGGGATGAACTGAAAAAAAAGGAAGAATCTATCTCAAAAAAGAATAAGGAATTGGAAAAAAAACAAGAAGAAATAGAAGAACAAGAGAAGAAACTTAAAAAACAACGGGAGGAAGCAGAACGGCACGAGGAGTTGATAAATAAAAAAAATGAAAGATTATCAGAAAAGTATGAAGAAATAGAAGAACAGAAAGAAAAA